>JBQGED010000143.1:0-14220 GCA_052039425.1 Sphingobacterium griseoflavum
GTAGCGCAATTGCTCGCGGTTCGCCCTCGGCAATACATCTTTGGTGAGCGCTTTGGCGAATGCCGCCGCGGCATTTTTGTAATCCTCCTGGGAGCTGTAGGCCAAGCCCAGGTTGTAATTCACCAGGGCTTTTTCGTAATCGGTACCTTTATTGGCAACCTTAGCGAGCTTTTCCACAGCCTCAGCGTATTTCCCCTTGCCGAGAAGCTCGGTCGCCGTTTGCACGGTGCCGTAAGTGTCCTCGCTTAATTCGCCGCCCTGCTGTTGTTCCTCCTTGGCGCAGTCCGCCGCCGCCAGCACGGCGCCGGGAACAAGTCCCAGGCCGGCCAGCAACACCAGATGCGAGAGTTTTTTTCTGAGTGCGTTCATAAAAACTACCCCGCTTTATTCAGATCGAAATTCCACTTGCGACGCCCGCGCTGTTCCACCGGCTTGCCGTCCACCATTTTGGGTTTGAAGCGACAGCGCTGTGCGGCCATCACCGCAGCGGCTTCGAACACGCCGCGCGGCTGTGCATCAACCGCTTTGGCGCTGCGCACTGAGCCATCCGGCCCGACCACAAATTCGATCTGCACCCAACCCGACAGACCTGCGCGTCGCGCATCACTGGGATAGGAAACCGGCGGACATTGCAGCGGAATAATGTCGCCATCGAACATCGCTTTGTTTCCTACCAGGGCTGCCCCGCCCACATTCGCGGACAAATCCAGGTCCGGAATTTCCATGCCGGCGAGACTCTCCGTCGGCACGGCCACTGCGGCCACTTTCATTTTGGCCGGTGGTGGCGGTGGTGGAGCCGGCGGTGGCGGCTTGCTCCGCGACAAGGTTTCCACTTCGGTGTCGCGTTTCAGCCGCACGAAATCGATGGTCGGCAACGCCTCTTTTGATTCGAGAGCCGCGTGACTGCCTTCGATGACCTTGTGCATGAAACCGAAGATCGCCAGCGAGAACGCCAGAGCCGCGAGGGCCGCTGGAATGGTGACGCTCTGGGCCAATAATTTATTGACGGTTGAAGTGTTTGCGGTCGTCATGGTTAACCTCCCGCGCCCGGCAGAGTGGCAATGGAGACATCACCAATACCCCCGCCTTTAACCGCGTCCATCACCTGGGTGAGGACCTGCGTCTGGGATTCTTTATCGGCGACGATCACCACTGTGTCCTCCGGCCGCTCCACGTGCATGCGCTCGATCAGCGGGCGCACTTCGCGGATATCCACCCGGCGTTTATCCATCCAGATATCACCGTTGGGGCGGATGGCGATCAGGATATTGCCGGACTCCTGGCTATCGGCAGTCATGGCCTTTTCCTTGTTCACCGTGATGCCCGCCTCTTTGACGAAGGAGGTGGTGATGATGAAAAAGATCAGCAGATTGAGCACGAAGTCGAGCATGGGTGCCAAGTCGATACCGGTCTCATCGCTGTCGTGTTCTGAGTGACGTCTGAGAATCATGCAACTAACCTCGCTCGGATGCGGCTATGGACACCGCCTGGATACCGCCCTGGCGCACCTGGTCGATGACTTGAACCAATAACCCGGTGTGCGAGCCTTTTTCCGCCACTACCACGACCGAATCATCCGGCCGCTGCGCGTGCAGACGTTCGATATTGGCGCGCACGGAGCGCAGATCCACTTGGCGTTTGTCGACGCTGATATTGCCGACGGCATCCAGCACTATGACGATGCTGCCCGCCTCTTTTTTCTCCGTCGCCGCAGAGGAATTGGGCCGGCTGACGGTCAGCCCCACCTCTTTGGCGAATACTGCGGTGATGATGAAAAAGATCAGCAGATTGAGCACGAAGTCGAGCATGGGTGCCAAATCGATTCCTGTTTCATCCATGTTTTCCGCTAATTGCCTTCGTAATCGCATGGTCGTGACTCCACTGTGTTCACCAGCGCGCAGGCGCGGCGGTGAAAATCAAAATTTTTAGAACCGAAATTGATCCGCCAGACGCTCAGCTTCCATTACGGCCTTGCGCTTGAAGTAGTACACCGGATAGAGGCCGGAAATACTCACCGCCAAGCCCGTGAGCGTGCAGATCATGGCTTCCGAAACCCCGGTGGCCATGGAGCGTGCATCGGCTGAGCCGAGGGCGGCCATGGAGTCGAACACACTGAGCATCCCCAGTACCGTGCCCACCAGCCCAAGTAGAGGGCTCATGGGTACCAGCACGCGCAACACTGGCAATTTGCTCTGCATGCCGGACTTGAGGCGGGAAATCATCGCTATGCGGATCTGGCGCGATGCCCAGCTCAGCTTGTTCGGACGTTTCTCCCACTCTGCCAGCATCACCTTCGCCTCTTTCGGCAGGACCTTGTTGAAGTACCAGATGCGCTCCAACACGATGGTCCACATCAATACACAGGACAGGAAAATCCACACCACCACCGGGCCTCCGAGGTGGCGCATGGCCACCAGGGAGTCAATGGGAGCGCTCAATATTTCAAGCATGGGATTTCGCCTCCATGGCTTCCAAACGCTCCGCCAGCAGGCCGGCGCTTTGTTCATCCAGAATCTGCACGACCGATTTGGAGATGGACACCAGCCAGGCATTTAGGAAGAGCAGCGGGATGGCGATACTCAATCCGAGCACCGTTGCAATCATCGCCTGAGAAATACCGGCGGCCATGAGTTTGGGGTCGCTGGAGCCGGATTCGGTGATGCTCTGGAAGGTCAGAATCATCCCGATAACCGTACCAATCAGACCGAGCAGCGGACCTGCGGCCACCGCCAGTTTGAGGAAGGACTGAAAGCGCTCCTGCGGCGGCACTTCCTTGAGTACCGCTTCGGAGATGCGAAGTTCGACCACCTCGGCGCTCTGCTCCAGTTTTTCCGTGTCCGCACCGCGGAAGGTTCTGAGCACTCGGCCAAGCGGATTATTGGGTTTGGGATCGTCGAGGAAATTAAGCTGGTCGCGCACGCTGTAGCGCACTCGGGTGAGATAAAAGAGCTGATAGAGACCGAGCAGCGCACCGATGATACCCACCGCAATAATCACCACACCTACAGCCTCACCCTGCTCCAACCGCTCCATAAAGGTGGGCCGTTGAGCATAAATCGACAGCATGCTGCCGCGGGTGGGATCAACCATGCCGGGGGCATAGCCGCTTTTCAATGCGGAAAGTTCACGCGCAGGGGCCTGAAATTTCTCGCCAGGCTGACGCGCCATGATGGCGTACTGCTCCAGGCTCGGCAGGTAATTCAAATAGCGGTCACCGGTCGTGGCACTGAAGGGACCTATGCGTGTCACGGTGGCGCTCTGTGGTTGTCCATCCGGCGAGATCACCGTGGATCTGTAGCTCACCACCTTGCCGGTTTCTGTCATTTCCCGTTGCAGCTCAAACCAGAATCGCTCGAGGTCAGCAATGGATGGCAGCGCCTTGGATTGAGCAACCGATGCGGTGAATTTGGCGCGCCCGGGAAATTGAGCACTGATGATGGAGTTGTTCATCACGGAGGAAAAATCCGTCGCCACCTGACGCACCACCCCGAACATCTCACCGAGGTTACCGGCGCGCGCATCCAACTGCTCCTGCAGATTGGTAAGGGATTTTTCGTTGTTGTCGAACGCCGACGTCAACTGTTCACTGAGACGTTTCTGCTCCTCCAGCTCGGCGCGGGCGGCGCTCATCAATTCGGTTTGTTTATTACGCTCAGAGAGAAAACGGGCTTCGCGCTCGGCATTGAGTTTGGCTTCCGTCTCACGAATATTGCGGGTCTGTTCCAGCAATTCGTCGAGGTTTGCCGGCGCCGCATGCACTGTCGCGGAGCCCAAGAGCGCCGTAGTCAAAACGGCGGCCAGGCATTTGGAAAATACGGAATTCTTCATTTGCTTACACCTCTCTCGGAGCGGGAAGAGCCACTTCAATAAAATCCGGAGCAGCCTGCTTTTTCGCGACTTTTAACGCTTTGTTCAAAGGTTCGCGGTAACTGTTGTCCACAACCCAGTCTTTTTGGGTGGTATCCCAATAACCCGTCTCTTTACCATCCAAGGTGCGGTACATCAGCGACACGCGACCAGTGCGAAGAAATTCCACGGTTTTGTCGCCTACCTTGCCCTGATAAACCTCCAGGGTGCGGCCGTATTCCACTTCTATCTGGTAGGCCTCCACCAAGCGGCGATATTTTTCCGACGTGGAAACGTCAGCGCGGGCCATCATGGCTTTTAACTGGGACACACGGCCCGTCCGCTCTTCTGTGAGAAACGGCGTATCGAGCGCGATAAAATTTTCCAAGGTTTCCAGCATGCGGTTCATCAGCGGCAGCACTTCCCGCGAGGTGGTTTCAATCTCGCTGATCTGCTGCGTCATTTCCGCAATTTGCGCCTCTTGGGATTTCACCTGCTCGGAAATCTGCGCGTTATATTCTTTAAGGCTTTGTGCCTCCGTAATCATTTGGCGATAACTGGCGACCGCCTTGCTGGCTTCATCATCCAGTTGCTCAATTTTTTTCTGTGACGCCACGGCCGCAGCTTCTGTTTTGGTCTGCTCGCTGATCGCGGCATTGACCGTGTCAGTCGCAGCGGCGAGCGCCATCTGAGTCACAATAAATGCCGAGCCCGCACACGCAGTGATCAGCGCGGAGCGAATGGTGTATTTGGGTTTGGGATTCATAACTCTATTTCCTCAGTTCAGCGACAACATTTATTTTCACGTCCGCAACTCACAAAATTCTCAAATGCAAAATGTTTTCCAGATACCTGCCGACCAGTTGCCAAAGCGAAATCGCGTAGGCAAAACCGATTGTGGGAATCAATTTTTCACAGTGACATTAGCGATGGGTCCACTTTGTCGACACGCCCAGATAATGAGCTTTATCTGTGCATTCACGAAAAATATGCACCACGACTAAACCATCAGGGTCAATTCCTGGTTATCGAAAACTCATTACCTCCGCCGAATTTTCGTATATCGGAATAACCCTCTCAGTGCTCTAGACGTGTGCATTTTTGCCCCCCCTACACCACCGCTATCAGTGAGGCAGACTACAAATTCACATACATAAAAAATAATGCGAAAGCAGCGCAGAACATGATGACAATAAAAAATAAGATGATCGCTGGAAACGCGACGAAGGAGATCTGTGATGAGACTGGAATGATTCGGTTGCGGATAATGACCAAAAAACGGTGAAGAAATGACGAAGCAATTTATTTGAGACGCAGAAGTGGGGAGTGCCCCCTACCTCTCAACCTATGCGATCAAATCAGACCGGATTGATTTAACCGCCACCAGACCCAGAAGGCGCCAGCGGCACTTACCACCAAAATGATCGCCGGCACGTACACGATTGGCCTATGCACCTGCCGCACCACAAACCAACCGATGAGCAGCAGATTGACCGCCAGCAGGGTCCACAATAGTGCGTGGGAGAGCGTTTCTGATACGGCCATGGCAAACGCTGCGGCGGCGCCGCCAAAAGCGCAGGCAAAGCCGATGCGCTTATCATGAAAAAATGCCTGCATCACCAACACCAACCACGAGGCACTCAGGCCGCAAACAACCAGTGCCAGCACCCAGCTCATGATTTGAAATTCAGGTTCGAACAAAACACGCCCCCACCTGAAACGCGGAAAGCGGACATGATAGTTGATGAGGGGCAGATGAAGGTGATGCAAATTACTGCATAGATTGGATATCGAACCAATAGTCCTTGCGGTCCAAGGGTGTCTGGCGCGGCAGCGTCGGATTGTCGAGATGGAAAACCGCGTTGCGCTCTTGCAGTTTTGCGCGTTCCAGCGCGGTCTTGATCATTTCATGGCCGTAGAAATAGCGGTCAAAATTGCCATTGGCAAGGGCTCTTTCGAAGCCCTCGTGCAATTCGCTGGCAAGTTTCGGATTGTCCGGCGCCACAAATAAATAGAACGGCAAGGTGTAAATCAGCAGCACATTGGTGTCCACAGTAAGCCCTAATTGGGATCGCGAACGCAGCTCCACCCAAGGCTCAAGCACTCCACGGGGAAAGCCGTCGAAACGCCCGCCCTCCACCATGGGAAACAGATTCTCATATTTGCTTGTCACCACCACCTTCAATCCGTTGCTGCGCAAGGTGTCCACGTCTGGCCAACCAAAACCTTGGCCAAAGCTGAGAGACTTGAGATCCTGAAGTGTGCGCACGGCGGAAAACTTGGGCTGATTGGAGGGGTTAATGATACAGATGCGATATCCGAGCAAGCCTTTTAACAGCGGAAAGCGGACGGGCAGCAGTTTATCTTCCGCCTCCTGATTCGACGCCAACCACATGACATCGAGCTTTTTAGCTTGCAGCTGTTCGGTCACTCGGGTCTGGGTCATCTGATCGAGGATCACATCCAGCTCGTAGCGGGTATCCATCTCCGCCAGGGCTACCCGTAGCGCGCCCACAGCGTACTCGTCGAGGGGATGGGAACCCTGGACCACGCGCAACTTCTCCGCTGATGCAGCCGTACCGAGAAAACCTGCGGCCGCCAAAACGCAACCCGTCAAAAATTGCTTATATCTTTTATGTCTCATACTGATCGCTAATGAGGCCATGCGTGGCGCTTTGATGAGCAAGTATCGCTTCTACTGACTATAGCAGTGACCACCGTGGTCAATTGCTCATTATTCACTCGACAATGTGTCGTTTTTATCTCTTCCTAACCATCGATCAATTTAATCGATCGATCTCGTCGAAATGATCAATTTTTAAATGGTAATAATTCTCACTACACTTGGTTACATAGAAGTTGAAGTCCAAGCCCTGGAGGCTGACGATGACCAAGACAATGACTTACGCCGCCCTTCACTTCACCATCGCTTTCAGCGTAGCGTGGCTGCTCACTGGCGATATCCTGGTTGGAGGTTTGGTAGCTCTGGTGGAACCGACGATCAACAGCGTGGCCTATTTCTTTCACGAAAAGATCTGGTCTGCTTACCAGCAGCGCAAAGCCACGGGCAGTCACGGCGAAACCAACTCAACCATATTGGAGGTTTGAATGTCTGCTCGAGAGATAGTGATGATCCGCCACGCACAAAGCACCTGGAACGCTGAGGGCAAATTTACCGGGTGGGCAGATCCACCGCTGACCGACCTCGGCAAAGCCGAAGCGGAAAAAGCCGGTCAACTGTTGAAGGAGCATGGTTACGCTTTCGACCGGGTCTACACCTCGCGCTTGCAGCGCGCCGCGACAACGGCAGAGATCGTACTCAACGTCATGGGAACACCGAACGTAACGGTGGAAGCCGATTGGCGCTTGAACGAACGCCATTATGGGGATTTACAGGGCCGCTCCAAACAGGAACTGCGCGACCGCGCTGGCGACGCTCAGGTACACCGCTGGCGCCGCGGCTATAAAGATACTGCCCCTGCCCTGGGGGATGACGATCCGCGACATCCGAAATTTGATGAGCGCTATGCCGACTTGCCACGGGAAAACCTGCCCGCCGTGGAAAGTCTGGAGGATACCCGTGCTCGCGCGGTGGAATTCTGGGAAGAAAAAATCGTCCCCGCCATTGCCGCTGGTGAACGTATTTTGATTTCCGCGCACGGCAATACTTTGCGTGCGTTAATCATGGCGTTGGCCAATATGCCAGAGGAGGAAGTCGAGCAATTCGAAATCCCCACTGGCACCCCTATCGTCTATCGGCTTGGTGATAATGGCGCGCCGCTGGATTGGCAATATCTGAAAGACTAAGTGCTGCACCTGATACCGCGCAAAGATTAACCAGCTATTGATCCCCCTCACAGGTCTGTCGGGGGATCTCAGCGCCAACAACACCGTCCATAAACTAAACCGCACGCTCATAATGTGAGCGTCGTAGCTATCCATTTTGGGATTTTTTCTCAATCCTGACGTCCGTGTCGGCGCTGATCACGCAATCTGCGAAACCGTCGCCCATACTCAATGACCCACCTCACTACCATACACGCCCAATTTCACTGCGGAGATGTAGTCACTATGGCACTTCCAGATCCAGGCCAGAGGCTGCTAAACGATATTAATCAGAGATTTATCGATGAAGTCGGCCCTATTGGGGATGTACTGATCGAGGATACGCTTAAACTTTGGCAGTCCAGCCAATGGCGCGGCCCTACCGCTTTTCGCCGCTATATAAAATGCCTGGCTGAAAATATTGACAATCTGGTATTGCGGCAGCGTTTTATCCACGATGTGGAGCGCCTGTTACTGACTGCTCAGCGCAATAAAATCGCCTCCTAAAACTGTATACGATAGCCGCTAATCTAGGCTTGTCCGCCGGTTCCTCCGGTGATGCGATATTTAAATATTAATAATAAGAGTCCGAGGTTCATCATGTTAAAACGCCGTATGCCCATCACGGCCCAGCTTTTTTTATTGCTTTTGGTGGTTTTAATTGCCAATGCCGCCGCCTATTTCGTGATTCTGCAAAACATGTATTACCAGGAGCTTGAATCCCAGGCGAAAACCGTGGTGGCAAACGTCGAAGCATTCGGCGCGTGGGTATCGCGGTCGGGGCGGGTTTGGACCCGCGCGGAAGACCAGGATTTTCTGAGTCGGATTGAGGTTCAGGAAGTCGGCCAGCCGGACAACGTATTTCACTTTCACTCCAAGAATCCAGCACTGGCAACCAGGGAATTTTCCGAAGTCGTGGCGCAATCACAGTCGCCAGCGAAATTCCGCATGACCTCCCACAATGTGATGAATCCCAACAATAAACCGGACGCATTCGAACTCAGAGCGCTAGAGGCTATCCAGAAAGGCAATCTGACCCAATATTCGGAACACGGTAAAGATGTCTACCGTTTCGCGTCCCCCGTCGTTCACGTCGCGTCTTGTATCAGTTGTCATGGCGACCCCGCCAATGCACCGCAGGATGTTCTCGAAGTTTATGGCTCTGAAAATGGATTTGGTTTTAAGGAAGGTGATTTGGCCGGGGTCATCAGCGTAACGCTGCCAAAACGGACAATCGTGCAAAGCACTCTCACCATGTTCAGCTTTGCCGAAGCGGCGATTATTTTTATTTCGATTTTGCCGATTTTATGGTTTGTGCGGAAAGCGGTAATTTTGCCAGTCAGAAGAATTACCTTTGTGGCGGAATCCATTTCAAAAGGCAGAGAAGCGGATATAGACGCGGCAGAATTATCGCCTGAGAGCGCCAACGAAATTGATCAACTCACCCTGGCCGTATCGCGAATGCGTTCCAGCTTCTCCATCGCCATGAAGAAAATGAAAGAAGCGCGAGAAGCAGCAAAAAACGCTGAGAAATATGCGCAGGATCTGGAAAAAAAATTGCCGAAGCAATAACAGGTGCCTCCGGCACTTAAGTGCCGGAGTTTCAGCCCAGAGGCAGGATTAATTTTCTTCCGATTTTGCTTTACCCAATGCCGGCGGCAGATTAAGTCCCCACTTGATCGCGATCAAACGCAGAACAATCGCCACCGCCACACCCATCCAGAAGGCGACCATATTGGGAAGTGGCGTCACCCGCAATCCAAGATAAACGACGATTCCAGCAATTGCAGCTGTTGCATAAATCTCCTTTTGCAAAATCAATGGCACACGCGCGGTTACAACATCACGCAGTACGCCCCCCATCACTCCTGTCATGGTCCCCATCATAATGACGATAGGCACCGAATGACCGCCATCCAGCGTTAGCTTCGCACCGGACAACGCAAAAAAAGCCAGCCCTATGGCATCCGCCACCAAAAACAAGGCACCCGGTGGCGGGCGGACTGAGAGGTAAGCGACCGTCGTCAAAACCGCAAAAAATATGGTCAGCAAATACCAATAATCCGCAATCCAAAATATAGGATGGCGCACTAGCAGTAGATCCCGCAGAGTTCCGCCACCAATGGCGGTAAAAGTGGCCACCACTAAAACACCAAAAATATCCAGGTTTTTATCCCTGGTGGCGAGCACGCCACTGGCGGCGAATACGGCCACGCCGGCGAGATCCATATAGTAGAGCAACATGCGCTGATCCCCTTGAGATCAAGTTAAACGCCATTAACCCAGTGTAGCGCCACCTGCCGAGGGATATAGATAGGCGGGAAAGTAGGTGCAGACGCCCATCGCCACAGCGGCGTTTGAGGTCTGTATTGAAACGAAGACGATGGACGGGCCAACATGCGTTCTTTAAACGCAAAAAAGGGCAAGCCCCGAAAGGCTTGCCCTTTAGAATTCAATGACTTGCTATATTAGATAGCTTGGATATTTTCAGCCTGAGGGCCTTTTTTGCCCTGGGTCACAACGAATTGCACCTTCTGGCCTTCAACCAGAGTTTTGAAACCGTCACCAACGATGGCACTGAAGTGGGCGAAAACATCTGGACCGGATTGTTGTTGAATAAAGCCAAAACCTTTAGCTTCGTTAAACCACTTTACCGTACCTGTAGTCGTGTTCGACATAATATTACCTTTTACATTTAAAAATTTACTATTGCCTCGAAAGGCCGGACTGCCTGGAAAAGACTGAGATTTAAAAGCTGCAGAACGAAACGTTACAGAGTACGTTGAAGTGTCGGCATAAATACAAAAATCTATTTCTAGCTGCACCGCACTCTATAGAGGTGGCAAGGGAATGTCCAGGACTATTTGCGACACACTGCACATCCAATCTGCCCCAGGAGGGCGAGCATTCCTCCACATAAGGTCATCGCAGAGCGCTTCCTCGTTTTCCGAGGTATGCCTCAGCCCTAAAGACAGCCAGCCGATTTCGAATTCCCAAGCCCTGGACAAAAAACAAACTACATCTATGAAACCTCAAATCAATGAACTTGTTAAAAATTATGCGGCAACATTAAACTCAATGCACCAAATGCATAGCACATTGTCACCTAGTGACAAGGTGGAATTTTCCACCATTCAAAATCAATTAAAAGCCCACGCAAACCCTGCTATTTCCTTGATAAAGCGTGATTTGCTGCATAATCTTAATTAAACTTGCGTCGGCTCAGGATTCCGAACTTACCTCTGCCAAAGAACGGATTCAGCCGACCTTTAATAATCAAAACGAAAAAGCTGTCGTAACGGCTTTTTACGTTGCTAATAATCCCATCTCTGATATTGCAAAAGGAATCACCATGGCAATTGCTCATTCCAGGCCAATTTTTCGCTGGGCTGTTTCATCGTTTATTTTCGCCAGTTATATCGGCTTAGCTGGCTGCTCCAGCTCGGACAATGACCGCGCACCAGCGCCGCAAAGAATCGGCGTGGCGTCTTCTTCATCCGGAAGCATACCAAGCACCAGCAGTTCATCTTCATCGTCCTCCTCTTCGACGTCATCCAGTGGTATTGCTGACAATCCAGGCAATTTACGCGACGCTAATGGCAATCGGGTGTTTGTCGATGTGCAGATTGTTAATCCAGCCTTGGAACCACAAGGTGCCACCGCTATCCACTTGGATTTTGTCGATAACGAAGAAGAAGCGGTGCCAGTAGTTGGCACCTGGAAAGCCGCATCTCCCTGTCTGGATAATGGCTTAGCAGAAATATCTGCGCCGACCGCGACAGCCAGTCGCGTCAGCTTCAACTACACCACGCGAGGTTGCGTGGGTGAAGACGTAGTTACTTTTACCACTCCGGAATTTACGTCCGTTTCCTATTCTTCCACCATCACCATCAACGACGAAGTGTCATATATCTCCTGGGTAAGCACTGAGCCCAGCAGTATCGCCATCAGCGGCAGCGGCGGAGTGGAAAAGGCAACTGTGACATTCCGTCTCAATGGTTCCTATGGTGAAGCCGTTGCAGGACAAACAGTGAATTTCCGCCTTGAAGGTTTGGCGGGAGACACTATTCGATTGGTGGACCCAAACGCAGTCTCAAATACCGAAGGATTGGTCCGCGCTACTGTGCTCTCCGGTTCTATGCCAAGTGTTGTTACCGTTGTAGCCCGCCATGAGGCAAGTGGCAACGAAGCACCGTCTAGCGGCTTGGTTGTTGCGACAGGTCTGACTTCGGCCGATCATTTCAATATTGCGCTGGATAAAAGATCCATCAATGCCTGGGATAAAATCAATGAACCCGTTACTAACGTGATCATTGCGGTAACCGATAGGGTGGGCAACCCAGTTGTGGACGGCACGGTGGTCAACTTTGTCAGCCCGGACGCTGGCTCAGTTCCCAGCCACTGCTTGACCGAAAACAATACTTGTACCGTTGAATGGAAACCCGATGGACGCAATCCCGCTAACGGCCGCGCACGTATCCTCGCTACGGTAAAAGGCACTGAAAATTTCATTGACGTAAATGGCAATAATATTTTCGACGAAGGCGACACCTTTAATAACACATTTGATCACGGCGAGCCCTACGTGGACACAAACAATAGTGGCAGCTATGAACCAGGTGATTATTTTGTGGATACCAATAACAACGGTGTGCGTGACGACGGTGACGGCTTATGGAACGGATTGAATTGCCAGCATTCGACCCTCTGCTCCGAAATGGCGCGCTTCGTTGATCTTGGCGTTCAGACCGTTGTGTATATGTCCATGGGTGCCAATGCCAGCATCTGTGAAGAAGGTGATTTCGACCAAAGTAGCTTCACGGTCGCAACAGGCTCCATCATCAGCCTGAACGGTTTGTATCTATCGGATGGAAACGGGGCAGCAGAAAACTCTGGCAATCCATGTGCAACCGGTAATGCACTCCCGGCTGGAACCGAGATTTCGTTCAGCGTATCCAGTGGCGGAACTTTAGAGGGCAAAACATCCTGGACCGTACCTGATAATGTGGGCTTACCCACCGGCCCTTACAGTGTCCGATTTAAAGCGGGCACCACTGCTGGAAGCAGTCTGCTGACTTTAAGAGTTGCAGTGCCTGAAGAAGAGCCCAAAGAATTTTATTGGACCATAGATGTAACGCCATAATGGTGTCTACAGAATAAAAAAATCCCGGCACTTGCCGGGATTTTTTTGGCCCAAATCTAACGATCACTCCCCTCGCAACAATTCGATTCGCGCTGACGTTTCAGGATGGATCATAAAGACACCTTCATTCGATAAAGAAAATCCAAAAGGAGTGCTGAATTTCCCAAGGCTCATCATCACCATTTCCAACTCATACTCACCTTCGCCGGTGTGAACGACATGGCGCAATGCAAAAGTGACATTTTCCCACACGCTATTCACTTCAGTCGCCGGGGGAGCGCCATTAACTGAGCTAGGGCCACCATAACCTTTGACCCTGCCCGTCGTCGCATCCGTAAATTCCATTACCTCACACAATTCCATACCCACGTGGCTAAGATCTATTTCGTCACAGCGTACGCTCCATCGCCCTAACACATAAGGCAACCACTGATCTGGCAAAGGAGAGAGTTGATAAAGAGGTTCCAGCAGCGGTTCAAGCAAACCGTGAGGATCGGTTGCAGATGTTAGAGATCCGGCTAATCCCTGCGCGGTTTCTCGCAATAAAATCGTCCCCACCGCTTGGCGTTCAGGCACGGAAACCTGCAGAGTTGTAGTGAGCGCGCCGTCATCCGCGAACGCATCCTGTTTGCTATCGATACGGATGGCCAGCGCATTATTCTCGATGCCGTAGAGTTCAGGCTGGCAGGCGCCCTCTTCCAGGCTATAAAAACTCAAGATCAGATGGGCATCGGTAAAGGTCGCGTTCACTTGGCATGGATCATAAAAGCCGTGGTCAATATTCCAATGTCCGTTGATATCCAACTCCGGTAGTTTGCTTTCCTCTTTACATGCACCCAAAGCCGCAATCAGCGTTAACACAAGCCATCGATTATTATTCATCAGTTTTCCTTCTTGAGTGAAAGTCAATGTTGGCGACAACAGTTTGCCATCCAGTATACAAGCTAACCAAAAATGGTAATGGGGATGAATACGTAGATTTACGGAATTGCGGGCTTTTGCACCGTTTAAACTTTGATAGCGGCCACATCTTTTCGCATTAGCATCGAAGGAACTATTCTCAATTGCTAATGCCTATGCCTACCGCCTTGAGGATTTGCTAATTTTATGCTGTTAAAGTCAGCAAAATTGCCGCGCAAAAAATTTGATTTCACATTTGTCGCTCCGGCTTTGCTGTGCAATTTGGCATTTATTCTCGGCACTATTCCGCCCCTGTTGTGCTTGAATTCCCAGATTTTTGCTTATGTGTCCGCGGGAATATTTCTATTTTCCATTGTGATCCACATCTACATTTTGATGCATTGGACTCGGTACAAAGATTCATCGCCGCTGGGATATGCCATAGTGCAGCCTGTGCTGCATATGATTATGCTGGTTTACGCCCTGGCTGCTGGCGCAACGAATTT
>JBQGED010000144.1:0-4691 GCA_052039425.1 Sphingobacterium griseoflavum
GTGGCGGTGGAGGAAATAATCGGCCACGCCATACGGGTTGACGCGTCCGCCCAGGCGCGTTTAGGAGGCATACCCGAGGCCAGATTGCGATCCGCCACTTCCGTAATCACGATGGCACTGTCCACCAACATTCCCGCCACCAGAATCAACGAGAACAGCACGATAATGTTCATGGTGTAGCCGATCATCCAGATCACCAGAATGCCGGCGAGAAAGGCTCCGGGAATCGTAATGCCAACCAGTATCGCCGAGCGCATGCCCATGCTGGCGACGATCAAAATCATCACCAGCACCACCGCCGTCAGAACATTATTCAGCAGGTCGGACAACATAGTTTCCACTTCCGTGGATTGGTCCATGATGTAGTGAACTTCCATGCCTTCGGGGAAAAATTGTTTCGCCTGCTCGACCACTGCACGCGCTTGTTCAATGGTGGTGATGATATTGGCGCCGGCGCGTTTTTTGACTTCCAGCACCACTGCAGGCTTGCCGTTAATGCGCGCAAAACTGGCGGGATCTTTAAAACTGCGCGTGATAGTGGCGACATCCTGAAACACCACAGTGGTGTCTCCATCGACCTTGATCGGCATATTGAGAATGTCGTCCAGATTTTCGATCACCCCCGGCACTTTCATCGCCATGCGCCCGGCACCGGTATCCAAACTGCCCGCCGCCACCAAACGGTTGTTATTCGAGACTAAATTGAACAGTTGCAGGTAGTCGATGCCGTAGGTTTCCAAAGCTTGCGGGTCGACGACGATTTCCAGCAGATCTTCACGATCGCCGCCGATATCCACTTCCAACACTTCGGCAATGCCTTCAATGTTTTCCTGCAGACGGCGCGCGATATAAACCAATTCATTTTCGGAAACCGGGCCGGCCAAACCGATGGAGAGGACGGGAAACAGGGCGACGTTGATTTCGTTGACGGTGGGCTCATCCGCTTCGCCGGGCAACTTCGCCCGCGCGTCGTCCACTTTGACGCGCACATCCTGCAGCGCTTTGTCGGCGTCAAACCCCGCGTCGAATTCCAGCATCACCGAGGCATGACCTTCGCTGGCGATGCCGGTCATTTTTTTCACGCCTTCCAGGGAGCGCAGCTCGTGCTCCATGGGGCGCACCAGCAGGCGCTCGGCGTCCTCAGGACTTATGCCATCCAACGTCATGGAGACGTACATCATCGGGATCGCAACGTCCGGATTGGACTCTTTCGGGATGACTTGATACGCGGTCAAACCGGCGATAAACAGAAAAATCAGCAGCGTCGTGACCGCCCGGCTGCGATCGATGGCTGCTTCAATAATGGCTTTCATTCGGCGGCCTCACGGGTTTCCACTTGCTGCCCCCGGCGCACAAAACCAGCACCCTGGGTGATGATACGCACCCGGTCCGGCAACCCGGTTACGGTCGCACCATCGCCTTCGAAACCGACGACCTGAACAGGGTGAAACTCGACGATGTTGTCATCGTTTACGGTGTGGATGCCCAACTCCCCTCTTTCGCCAAGGCTGAGCAGCGCTGGCGAGACGCGGTGGGCGTTGGCCGCCGCCTGGTGAATTCGCAGAGTGGCACTCGCCCCCGCCACTCGCCACAGTTCGGGATTTTGCGCGTGGATTTCGACATAAAAACTGCGTGTCGCGGCATCGGCCGCCAAACTGACGAATTGCACTTCCCCCTGCAATTCCCGGCCATCCAACAGGGTAACCGTCGCCTCCTGACCCGGCTGGATCTGGCCAATCTGCAGCTGTGGCACCTGCCCGGCCACTTTCACGCGGGTCGCATCCACCACCGTCATCAAGACTTCACCCGGTTGTACCAACTGACCCACTTCCACATAACGCCGGTCCACCCGGCCGCCAAAAGGCGCCTTCGGCAGGTTGTATTCCACCGCCAGCTCGGCCGCAGCAAGGTCCGCCTGGGCTCTGGCGAGCTCGCTTTCGAGACGGACCAGCTCCGTCTGCGAGATTAACTTGTCAGCGGTCAGCGTCCGCCCGCCTTCCAATTCCTTCTGCCGCAGGCGCACATCGGCGCGCATCTGCGCCAGCTTCTGTGTTCGCCCTTCATCCGAGAGGCGCAATAAGGCATCGCCTGCGGCCACTACGTCGCCCTGCAGCTTCAGCAACTCTTCGACTCTGCCCGCCACCTGCGCTTTGACATCCACCTGTTGCCACGCAGTGATGCTGCCCTGCACCACCTGCTCGCGCGTGGTCGCTGCCGCATCCGACCAACGCACCTCAACTTCCGCCAAGCGCTCCTCGGGTATTACCTGCTTTCCCGGAGGGGTTTCCCGCGCGCTCTGCTTGTCGCCGCCGAGCAACCAGAGCACCAGGACCACGGAGAGAATTACAGCAATGGCAGGCGGGGAGGGAGGCCAGGAGAAGAATTTCTTTAACGAAGCGGACATCAATCGATTCCTTGGGAGATTGATCAAAGGGGAGCAACATTACGACGGTGCAGGGCTTTCAACAACTGTGCGGCAAACAAAGTTGCAAAAAACAGAGGCATGACGAAAACAAAAACGGCAGGTCAAACCTGCCGTTGTTTTGGAGCGGATTGTATCGGCTGTAATTAGGGGGCTACTGCCCTTCCGGTGGTCGGGCTGATTCGACCGGGGCATAGGCCGCGAGATTTCAGGTTGGCCGCGATCTGCGGAATGGCCTGCAGGGAGTTGTTCTGATTTTGGTGCATCAGAATCACCTGACCGTTCTGCATACGTCCGACGGCATTAACAATGTTCTGAACGCTGGCGCCGTTCCAGTCTTGTGAATCCACGTCCCAAGTGATGGTGTAGAGACCCAAGGCACTCGCAGCAGAGCGAACGTTGTTAGTTACCGTGCCGTATGGCGGACGGAAGATAGTCGGCTTGGGCGCACCAGCGTTTTGGATCGCCTGGTTGTTGCGGCTCAGCTGATCATTCACTTGCTGGGTACTGTAGTTGCCCATATCCACGTGGTCGTACGCGTGGCTCTGTATCTCACCCACTTCCATCATCTGGCGAATTGCCGCAGCGTTATTGCCGATATTGGCTCCGTTCACGAAGAAGGTTACCGGGGTCAAGCCGTTCTGCTTGAGTGAGCTGACCCAGTTGCTGGTATTGCCGGTTGGACCGTCGTCGTAAGTGATAGCGACATAACCGCTGCAGTTAGACGGCTCGGGTTCGGGTCTGGAGGTATCCAACTTGCCGTCTGCGGAATAGACCGCAAAGCCCGACAGAGTCGCGTTATCCACGACGGATTCCAAGGCGATATCCAAGGTACCGTCGGTCACACGGACATTTTCGACTACATATTCGTAGGCACCGTCATGACCCACCAAGGTAAACAGATCCACATTGGACAGAACCTTCTGTCCCTCGACAGACACGTTGAATGAACGGGCTCCGGCCGTGGTTTGGTAAATCTCCGCCATAAACAGTTTGATGGAGAAGGTACCGGTGGTAACAGGGACCTTATAGCTGTAGGTACCGTAACGCTCAGTCTGGTACATGGCGCCTGCGGTGGTTCCGGCGATGGGATCCATAGTGGAGTTCGGCGTACCGCCGTCCGCATATTTGTCCGCCTGGAACATGATGCCTTCATAGGTGCCGCCCGTAGTGGCACCGGAGTCAATGGCGACTACCAGCGGCAGGTTGCCCACTGAACCGCTCGACGAGCTGGAGCTGCTTGAGCTCGACGACGAGCTGCTGGAGGAGCTGGAGCTTGAGGACGACGAGCTGGACGAGCTCGACGATGACGAGCTGGAGCTGCTGACACCGGAAGACGAACTCGCGGATGAACTGCCGGCACCAGAAGATGAGCTAGACGAACTGCTTCCGGGCGGGGGTCCACTGTGCACTCCACCGCAGGCAGCTAGGACAAGTGAAATTAACGTTGCTGTGGCAACACGTGGCAAATAAGTTGGCGCATTAGTCATATGATTAAACCGCTGTTATTGTTTTTTCTCAGCGTGAAGACGTTACGCTTTTTTGCAAAAACTTCTGTGGCACGTTTCAAAATCCGTTAAGAAGATCAAATAAGTACAGGAAACAAAACAAAAACCGCCACAAAAGTCGCGCTTTTTATGCTCACCTCTCCCGGTGATACATGCGCAATGCGATGGGTGCAAAAATCGCGGTCACAATAGTCGTTGCTACCAAAACCCAAAGCATGCTGTTCATGTCAGGTTGGCCATGCATAAGTCCGCGCGATGCATTAGCGAGATGAGTGACGGGATTAACACTGACAAAAGCCTGCAACCACCTGGGCATAGTGGCGGGATCGACGAACACATTGCTGGCAAACGTCAGCGGAAATAAAAATAAAAAGCTGGTCGTCATTACCGATTCCGGTGATTTCACCAACATGCCAACGATAATCCAGATCCACGCCAGACTGGAGGCGAAAATCTGCACTAACAATACCGCCAGCACCACGCCGACAATACCGCCCTGCGGACGGAATCCCAGCACAAAACCGAGACCAATCACCATAACCGCCGCAATGGAATAACGCAGAACATCTCCCATAAGCGCACCGAACACCTGTGCAGATGGCCAGATAGGCATGGACCGGAAACGGTCATAAATACCTTTACTAATATCGGTGTTGAGACCCACGCCGGTATAAACGGTAATAAATAAAATCGTCTGCACCAAAATTCCCGGCAGCAGATACTGAATGTATTCCTTTGGTGAGCCCGCGAGAGCACCGCCG
>JBQGED010000145.1:0-10680 GCA_052039425.1 Sphingobacterium griseoflavum
CCACCTCAATCGACCATATCTCCGTCGCCTTGCAGGAGCAAACTCAAGCCAGCCACACGATCTCACAAAGCGTGGAAAATATCGCGCAAATGACCGAGGAAAATGCTGCTGCAACCCAGACAACCTCAGAGACGGCAGAACAACTTGCCGCTTTGGCGAATAGTTTGAGTGGTGTGTCGGCGAGGTTTAAGACGCATTAAAAAGAAAAGGCGCCTTAGGCGCCTTTTTGCTATTTAACTTTATTTAATAGCACTCGTCCCAGATATCGGAAAAGCCATTTTTGTTCATATAGCCGTAGACTTTGTTAAATAGCTTGTACATCCAAAATTCAATATCATCTATTCCTTCAATTGTCATGCTGTTGTGGTGATCCACAACAGCCAAATCAGTCATCTGCCGAAACCCCTCGATAATCGATTTTGCTTGCTCAGCTGACCGAATGTCAGTTTCAGAAGACATAAACCCTATAAGTGCTGGATCGCCCACTAAGGTCGCATAATGTACGGCCAATAGTTTCGCCTTTTGTGTGCTCTCGTTAAATTCAAGCATCTTTGTAAGCCTCCATAAGCCCCATATGCCGCTTAGGCAACCGCCTCCTACGGGTTATTCGAAGTTGCGCGGCCTCAAGTCTTGATCGGCGGCGTCCGGTAGCTGATCATCTCCTCTTAAACCTCAGCTGCGGTAACTGCATGCCAAAAATCCACGCCGTCGTTATTTTGGGAATTGCGTCACTCGCCTTGGTGGCCGTTTGCATTTTTCCACCGATTCCGCAGGATCTGGACTACCACATTTTTGCCGATCAGCGGGATGCTTATGGAGTGCCCAATGCGTTGGATGTACTGTCGAATGTTCCTTTTATCATCGTCGGTCTGTTGGGGTTGAAATTGCTGGCGGCGGGTGTTGGAACGGGGGGATTGCCGGCGCTCTTATGGCATTACCGGATTTTCTTTTTAGGTGTGTTATTAACTGGCGTGGGTTCGGCTTACTATCACTGGCGGCCGGACAATGCCACGCTGTTTTGGGATCGTTTGCCCATGACGATCAGTTTCACCGCGTTTTTCAGTTTTTTGGTGGGTGAATCCATATCGGTGCGGTTGGGGCGGGAGATTTTGTTGCCGTTGCTGGTTTTGGGAATAGGCTCAGCCTCATACTGGTATTGGACGGAAATGTCCGACAGTGGCGACTTGCGTTTTTATTTGTTGGTGCAGTTTCTACCCATGGTGTTAACGCCTTATATATTGTGGTTTTTCCCTTCGGCATTAACTGAAAAATCCTGGTTGTGGTGGCTGACCGGTTTTTATGTGCTGGCGAAATTATTCGAAATGACCGACCGCTTCTGGTTCGATCTGACGGAAGTTGTCAGCGGCCATACGTTGAAACATCTGGCTGCGGCTGTGGCGACTTATTGTATGTATCTGGCGCTTTGTCACCGACAGGTTCGACCGAGTGAAATTCGCCGCAAAATGACTTCTACCTACTGAATTATTTAAGTTTGGGGCGATTACTGGTTTATGGCGGACAGCACCTGGTACGTGTATATGGTTTTGACTGACAAGGGCCGCTTGTACACAGGTATCGCCACCGATGTCGCGCGGCGTTTGCGTGAGCATCAAGACGTGGCGAGCGGCGTTGCCAATGCGCGGGGTGCGAAGTATTTTCGCAGTCAGAAACCTCTGCAGGTAGTGTATGTGGAAGCGTTTGCGGATCGACCGCAGGCATTGCGACGGGAGCGCCTGATCAAGGCTATGACCGCAGTGCAGAAGCGCCGCTTGTGTGCCGCGCAGGCGGCCGATGCCGCAGAGCGAGCCAATCCCGCCGGGATTGATTAGAATACGCGGCTTTCGCAGCGCAATTAGATGAGGAATTTATGACCTCCCTCAAAGACCAGTTACTCAAAGCCGGCCTGATCGACCCGAAGAAGGCCAAACAAGCGGAAAAGGAAAAACGCAAAGAGGCGAATCAGGCGCGCCGTACCGGGCAATCCGAACAGGATGAAGTGAAAGCTGCGGCCAAGGCGGCGTTGGAAGCCAAGGCCGAGCGCGACCGCGAACTCAATCGCCAACGCGATCAGGAAGCGCAACAAAAGGCGCTGCAGGCCCAGATCCGCCAGTTGGTGGAAAATCACCGGCAATCCAAAGGCGCTGGATCGGGTGATATGGAATACAACTTCACCCACAACAGCCGCATCAAAAAAATCCGCGTATCAAAGCAAGTGCATCGCCAAATTGTGTTGGGTCACTTGGCGATTGTGAGTATGGGTGAAACCTATGAATTGGTGCCGCGGGTAGTGGCGAAGAAAATCGCCCAGCGCGATCCGGGATCCGTACTGGTGGATAATTACAATGCCCAAAACTCCGAAGTGGTGGAGGACGATCCTTATAAGGATTATGTAATTCCGGATGATTTGATGTGGTAACAGATTTGCAATCTGGCTGCGGCTTAAAGCACGTGCAGCCAGATTGCAAAATAATGACTGATGCTGCCTGCCAGCACGAACAAATGCCAGATGGCGTGAAAATAAGAACGGCGATGATCCAGCGCGTAAAATACCACGCCAGCGGTATAGAAAATGCCGCCCGCCAGCAGCCATAAAAAGCCTTCGTGAGTCAGCGCGTGCAACAGCGGTTTTATCGCCACCAGGCAAAGCCAGCCCATGACGATATACAAGGTTATCGAAAGTACTTCCCGCCGCGGCTTTAGCGTTGCATCGAGAATGATTCCAATGATTGCCAATCCCCAGATCACACCAAATAAAGACCAGCCCCACGGGCCTTTTAAGGTAACCAATAAAAACGGTGTATAGGTGCCGGCGATTAACAAATAAATGGCAGCGTGGTCGAATTTTTGAAAGATCAGTTTTGCCCGCCCGCGAAAACTGTGATACAGCGTGGACAGCAGATATAACAAAAACAGCGACGTGCCATACACGCTGAAACTGATAATTTTCATCAAATGCCCCTGACTGGCGGCCTGACTGATCAGAATAATCAGGCCGGCCAGAGCAAGGGCGGCACCCAAGAGGTGAGTGAAGCTATTGAGTCTCTCGCCTTTATACATAGATTCCTAAACTTTTTGAGCTAGGCGACACTAGCGCCGCCAATAACTTCAGCTATGACAATCCTATCGGTCATATGTTGCGATGATGCGACCGCTGGCCAATACGTGTCCCTTCATCGCATTCAATAGTTCTTCCCTGCTTGCTCCAAAATTAATAGTGAGCTTTTTATCCAGTGCGAACACTTGAAAATGATAGTGATGCGCTGGATCTTCCGGCGGTGGTTTCGGACCGAAATAGCCGATATTGCCGCGATCATTGACGCCCTGCAGCGCGCCTTTGGGTTTTTCAAGTTGCGCCACCGCGGGAATTCCCTTCGGCAGGTGAGTGGTATCCGCCGGTATGTTGTAAATCAGCCAGTGCACAAAAGGCGGATTTTCACCTGCATCTGGATCTTCCATTATGACCACATAACTTTTTGTCCCCTTAGGGCCTTTTTCCCATTGCAGCGGTGGCGAAATATCTTCTCCGGTTGCGGCAAAAACGTCCGGCAAGGTTGCACCATCGGAAAATGCCGTTGACGTCACCGAAATAGTTTCTGCCGCATCGGTCTGATCAATCGCCAGCTGCGGTGATTTAATTGGCGGCGGCTCCGGCCCCAGCCGTTGAATCACCCGGATATTCGTATTGGCGGAGTTGGTAGGTTCACCAACTGGCCAAGCGCGTTTGCCCTTTTCAGTATAGGCAATTCGATAAATGACGCCGTTCGTATCGTCGGAGACGAGCAGCGCGCCGTCTTTGGCCTGGGCCAGTCCCGCCAAGCGTCCCTGATGCACCCATTTGTCACCCTGACGCCGCAAAAACCCTTGGGCAAAGGCCTCGAAAGCAACGGGCCTGCCAGATTCAAAACGAATGCGGGCGATCTCGTATCCGGAAGGCGGTTTGCGGTTCCAGGAACCGCGCATAGCGACAAAGGCATCTCCTTGATATTCACGTGGAAATTGGGTGCCGGTGTAGAACGTCATTTGCATAGGAGCGGCATGGGGCGTGAAAAACCCGATCGGGTTTTCACTACGTTTGGCCCATTCCTCAAGAGAAATATTCCCCGGCGGTTCGTCCTGTGGATTGAATTTGCCGGCGTCATAAATATAGGGCCAGCCGTATTGCTTGCCTTTCACCAAGTGATTCAGTTCTTCGTATTGTTCATTGTCACCGAGCCAATCAATGCCGTGATCCATGCCGTAAAGCTCGCCGGAGTCCGGTTCAAAGGCAAAGCCAATGGTATTGCGCAAGCCTGAGGCAAAAATGGTGCGGCCGCTGCCATCCGGTTTCATTTGCAGCATAGTGGCGCTTTCCGGGCTGGATTCTGCGCAGGCATTGCAGGTGGAGCCGACAGACACATACAGCATGCCGTCCGGGCCGACGGCGAGGGTGCGGTTGGGATGCTGACCACCGTCCGGCAAATCATCCACCAGCAATTCCAGTTCGGCAAAAGTGCCGTCCGCCTGAATGCTGGTGCGATAAACATTGTTGACGGTGGCGAGATACACGGTGCTGCCGCTGATGGCGATGCCGTGCATATCCGGCCGGCGCGCCACCACTTTTTTCACATCGGCAACTCCATCACCATTGTCATCGCGCAGCATAAGCACATCTCCAACGGAGCGGCGCGTAACGTACACCGTACCATCCTCAGCTACCGCCAGCATGCGCGGGTTGATCAGATCCTTGGCGAAGACATTCATCTCAAAGCCCCAGTGCAGAGCGACACCGATTAAGCCCTTTTCCACCGGAATTTTTCTGGGTTCCAGTATATGGCCTACTACGGTTACGTCCGCGGCTTTAGGATCCTTGAGTTGTTGCTGAATATCGGGCACCGCAGGAGTGGGTATTTCACGTGCGTATGCCGATAAGCCTGATAAAAAGAAATTCAGTCCCACGGCGATGGTGGCGCCGCGCGACAAACATCGCGACAGAGATTTGAGCATAGAGTCAACCTTCTCGAGTTGGTTAGCTGAAGCGACGAAAAAGTGGCCGCGTGTAGTGACCACTTTCTTAAGCAAGCCACACCACCGACTCAGCAAGCCACATGCCGGCTGTTCACGATTAAAGACATAAAAAAAGATTTTTGTGATCCATGGAAATTTATGGAAGAAAATCAAAATGCATACGCATTTTCAAGGAACGGAAAGCTGCAGACTCAGGCAACAAAACATTTACATGCTGTAAGTTTTACATGCACGTTAGGCTTTTATTTTAGGCCTCGCTGCGCCCATGTGGGCAGCGGCGCCGGAAAACTCACCGAGCCGTCAAACGATACGACTCATAATTTTTATTTTTTGATGCTGGTATAAGGCTTGCAATTCCGCCATCAACTTGGGTGGAAGAGCAGGTAGGAAGATGCCAACAATTCAGAGACGGTTTGCGGTTGGGGCGGAAGTTGTTGCTAACCAAGGGGGAGTGCATTTCCGGGTGTGGGCGCCTGATAAAGAACGTGTTCAAGTAGTGATTGAAAACAGTCGATCAGACATGCAATGGTCCTTAACGCAAGAGGAGGGTGGATACTGGTCTGGTTTAGTCGAGCACGCCAAAGTAGGTGATCGCTACCGTTATCAACTGGACGACTCCAGCATGCTTTATCCCGATCCCGCGTCGCGTTTTCAGCCGGAGGGACCGCACGGGCCATCCCAAATTGTGGATGCTACCGGTTTCGTATGGACGGACGAAAATTGGGAGGGTATTTCTCACAACCGGGTGATCTATGAAATGCACATAGGCACCTTTACTGCCGCTGGAACCTATAGAGCCGCTATTGAAGAGTTGGCTGAATTAGCCGCATTGGGCATCACCGTCATCGAAATTATGCCGCTGGCCGAATTCGACGGAAAATTTGGTTGGGGTTATGACGGGGTAGGTTTTTTTTCACCCTATCACCCTTATGGTTCACCAGATGATTTACGCAGCTTTGTTAACGAAGCGCATCGTCTAGGTATGGCAGTGATTCTGGATGTGGTGTACAACCATTGCGGCGCCAGCGGTTGTTATTTCCGGCAATTCTCCCGGGATTATTTTTCCACCACTTATAAAGGCGATTGGGGTGACGTTTTTAATTTTGATGGCGATAACAGCGCCGCAGTGCGCCAATTTATTTGTGATAACGCCGCTTATTGGATTGAAGAATTCCATTTTGACGGGTTTCGTCTGGACGCAACCCAGCAAATTTTTGATGAATCGCCGCGACACATTATTCTGGATCTTCTCGCCGCAGCGCGGCAGCGTGCCGGTGGGCGTCCACTTTATGTAGTCGCGGAAAATGAGCCGCAACACAGTGCGCTGGTACATTCCTTGGAAGATGGCGGTTTTGGCCTGCAAGGCATCGTCAACGACGATTTCCACCATTCCGCTATGGTAGCGCTCAAAGGCCATCGGGAAGCCTATTTTCATGATTATCTCGGCCGGCCCCAGGAATTTATTTCCGCCGCCAAATATGGATTTTTGTATCAGGGACAGTGGTACGCCTGGCAGAAGCAAAATCGCGGCGCCCCAACCTACGGTGTTATGCAAGATGCCTTTATTCATTTTTTGCAAAATCATGATCAGGTGGCGAATACGGGCGATGGCACACGCCCGGATGCCACGGCATCACCGGGGCTGTATCGCGCGTTCACCGCGCTGCTATTGCTCGGCCCTGCCACACCGATGTTATTTCAGGGGCAGGAGTTCGGCGCGTCCTCACCATTTTGTTATTTCGCCGATCATCAGGGCGATCTAGCCGAATTGGTCGCCAAAGGTCGGCGGGAATTTCTTTATCAGTTTCCGTCTCTTGCCTCGCCGGAAATCCAGGACAAACTCAGCCGCCCGGACGATGTGAATACGTTTAAACGCAGCAAACTGGATTTCAGCGAACGTATTGCTCACGCGCATATCTACCAGTTGCACCGCGATTTGTTGCGCCTGCGGCGCGAAGATCCGGTATTTTCCCATAAGCAAATTCTGGCGATAGACGGCGCTGTATTGTCGGAAAAAGCCTTTTTATTACGCTTTTTCTCCCGCAGCGGAACTGATGATCGACTTTTACTGATTAACATGGGAATCGATTTGTCATTGACTCCAATTCCCGAGCCGCTGCTAGCGCCGCACCACGGCGATACTTGGCAATTATTGTGGTCGAGCGAACATCCGCACTATGGTGGCCACGGTATAGTCGGTTGGCGTATGGATGATAAATGCCTGCTACCGGGATGTTCCGCGCTTGTGCTGAGCCCAGGAAAAATCGCCAAGCCAGGTCCCATCATAGATACCACCTCGGCACGTAAATAAAACCAGTAAATAAAAAACTATGGCTGATGGAGGAGTTGCAATGTCTGAAGTTGTATTGCGTAAGGTCTCATGGTTGGAGGTTCAGGATGACGAGCTTGCTCTGACGGAGGAATGGCTGGTCACCAATGGCCTGGGGGGATTTTCCTCCGGCACGCTTTCAGGCATAGCAACGCGCCGCTACCACGGCCTTTTGGTCGCCGCGCTGCCGGCGCCTCTGGGGCGCACGGTTATGCTCAGCCATTTGCAGGAAACGCTGATTTTTCCCGACGGCGACATTGTGAATTTATCCGAGCGAGAGATGAGAGGGACGCAGCCGGAATTCAAGGCCCTGCGTCATCTGAAGTCATTTCAGCTTGAAATGGGTTTGCCGGTATGGCGGTTTGAAATCAAAGGATTGGTATTAGAAAAGCGCCTGTTCATGCCATATCAGCAAAACACAGTGCACGTCTGCTATCGCGTTATTTCCGCTACTGAACCGGTGCGATTGGAATTGCGGCCCGCCTTACACTATCGCGCATTGGAAGCGGCGGTGGACGAAACTCCGGTTGCTGCGACGGATTATGGGCTGAGCGTGCGCGAGGATTTTTTCAAATTGACGGGCGGTAATTTTCCGCCGCTTTATCTCAAAACCCACGGTGGCGAAGCAACGTTTACCATCGACCGGCGGCGCTGCGACGACATTTTTTATCGCTTGGAATCTTTCCGAGGATACGCGGCGGTGGGTCAATACTGGAGTCCTGGCGTATTTGCTATGACGCTGGGCACCACGGGCGAATTGACCTTCACCTGCTCAACGGAAAAACCCGAGACTCTGCGTCTGGTCTCTCCGGAAGAGGCCTATGAACTGGAAGCCAAGCGGCGCTTTCAATTATTGGCGATAGCAGAAACGCCAGTCGATGCCGGTATGCCGGCTGAGCTTGTTCTGGCGGCGGATCAATTTATTGTTACTCCCGCTGGTCGCGCTGAAGAGGCGGCCCGCGCCAAAGCGAGCGGCGAGGAAGTCAAAACCATTATTGCAGGCTATCACTGGTTTACCGACTGGGGTCGCGACACCATGATCAGTCTGGAAGGTCTGACGCTCTCCACCGGCCGCCATCATGAAGCGCGTTATATCCTGCGCACCTTCGCCAATTACGTAAAAGCCGGGTTAATTCCCAACATGTTTCCGGAGCACGACAAAACCGGTCTTTACCACACGGCGGACGCCACGCTGTGGTTTTTTCACGCGCTGTCGCGTTACTACCGCACCACGGGCGACCGCGAGACACTCAAAACCATTCAGCCCAAACTTATTTCCATCGTTGAGCACCACTTGCAAGGCACTTTGTTCAATATCGGCGTGGATCCGGAAGATGGCTTGTTGCGCCAGGGGCAGGAGGGTTATCAACTCACCTGGATGGATGCCAAGGTGGGCGACTGGGTGGTGACCCCCCGGCGAGGCAAAGCGGTGGAGTTGAACGCGCTCTGGTACAACGCCCTCTGTACTTTGGCGGCGTGGTTGGATGAGGAAGACGCGGCGCAGGCGGAGCGACTACGCGAGCACGCCCGGCGCGCCCGCAAATCCTTCAATCGCCGTTTCTGGTATGAGGAAGGCGGCTATCTATACGACGTGATCGATGGTCCTTCCGGCTCCGATAAGTCCTGTCGCCCCAATCAGGTGTTTGCGATCTCTCTCGATTACCCCATTTTAGATGCGGAGCGCTGGGATTCCGTGATGGCAGTGGTGGAGCAGCGGCTGCTGACGCCGGTGGGATTGCGCTCGCTGTCCCAGGAGCATGTGGATTACAAAGCATCCTACAAGGGTGATTTGTGGACGCGGGATGCGGCTTACCACCAGGGCACCGTGTGGGCGTGGTTGATTGGTCCATTTATCGATGCCTGGTTGAAAGTCCATCCGGGAGATCTGGCCCAAGCTCGCCAATACCTTGCTGGCTTCGAACGCCACCTGGGCGAGGCCGGTTTAGGCTCCATCAGTGAGATATTCGATGCTGAATCGCCGTTTACGCCGCGCGGCTGCATTGCCCAGGCGTGGAGTGTGGCGGAGGTTCTGCGCTGCTGGAAGCAGTGCACAGCGTCCGGTCAGGACGCCGGCTGAGGGTTTGATGCCGCCGGTTGCGGCAATTCGTAACCGTCTGTCAAAGCCTCAAGAAATGCAATCAATGCGTTGATCTCTTCTTCGGTGAGGTTGAGCTTGGCCGTCAACATATGGCTTTTGGTTTCGGGAAAACTCGCCGGCCCCCAGCGTTTCCTGTCTTCCACATCGTTGTAATAATCGATCACCTCGCGCAGGGTTTTAAAAACACCGTTGTGCATATAAGGCGCGGTCTTGGTGATGTTGCGCATGGTCGGCGTTTTGAAGCGACCCTGGGCCAGTTTTTTCTCGTCCGCGTTTAATTTTGGATTGGCCGCCGCGCCTATATCTGCAATGCCATTGTTCAACGCGATATTCGGCGGGGTGAGAATATTGTGATAGCTGAAGGAGCTGAACAGCTGTTTGTTGTCGCCCCAGCCGGCGTGGCAATCCAGGCAGGCCGCTTTGCCATCAAACAAGCGGCGGCCGAGTTTTTCCTGTTCGGTTAATTCCACTAGGCCGCGCTGGGCGTAATCAAATTTGGACGTGAAAGGCGCAAAGGTGTCCGTCATCTGAAAAGCTTGCAAGGCATCCGCCGCGGCGTTCAAAAGATTTTCGTTATTGCTGAACACCTCTTTGCCGTAAATGGTTTCGAACAGGTTGGTGTAACTGGTTTTGCGCAGATTGTCCGCGAGAATTTCCCGGGTATTGCCCATTTCGATGGGATTGAGCAGCGGCCCTAACGCCTGCTCGGCCAAAGTGTCTGCGCGCCCATCCCAGAACTGCCCGCCAACCCAGGTTCTGCGCCAGTCCTCATACATAAAAGACCCGCTGAATTTGGCGTACATCAACGAGGGCGTGTTGCGCACGCCTGGAGATTTATTGGCACCTTCGCTGACCACCTTGCCGTCGCTGAACGCCATGTCCGGTCGATGGCAGGTGGCGCAGGACTGACCCGGCGGATTGGACAGGGAGGGGTCGTTAAACAGGATATTGCCGAGGGCGGCTTTTTCGGTCTGTTTGGGATCGACAGCAACTGGCTCGGGGGCACCATCCTGAGCATTAGCACCCAGGGTTATGGCGAGGGTGAGGGCGCAGAAAAAGCGGGCGCGGGTAGGGCTAAAACGCATGAACACTTCCACAGGAGACGGACGAAAAATCGCGGCCAGAATAAACAGCCGGGCACGATTGGACAACCAACTGCGCCCCATTCTCCGGATTTGCTTGAGGTTGCTCGCGCTGGGGTGAACTCTGTCAGGCCAGACCCAGCCAGCGGCGGGCCTGCGGCACTCGC
>JBQGED010000146.1:0-3432 GCA_052039425.1 Sphingobacterium griseoflavum
TAAATCCACCTTGCTCAAGATCATGGCCGGCCTGGATCAGGATATTCAGGGCGAAGCCCGTCCGATGCCCGGTATCAAGGTCGGTTACCTGCCGCAGGAACCGCAGCTCAATCCCGCCAAAAACGTGCGCGGCAATGTGGAAGAAGGCGTGCAGGAAGCGGTCGATGCATTGGCGGAGCTGGACAAGGTCTACGCCGCCTACGCCGAGCCGGATGCGGATTTTGATGCACTGGCCAAACGCCAGGGTCAGCTTGAAGACATCATCCAAGCCTGGGATGCCCACAACCTCAACCACACACTTGAAGTCGCCGCTGACGCCCTGCGCCTGCCGCCTTGGGATGCGGACATCAACAAACTCTCCGGCGGTGAAAAACGCCGTGTCGCCCTGTGCCGTCTTTTGTTGTCGCGCCCTGACATGCTGCTGCTCGACGAACCGACCAACCACTTGGACGCCGAATCCGTATATTGGCTAGAGCAGTTCCTGGTCAACTTCCCCGGCACCGTGGTAGCCATCACCCACGACCGCTACTTCCTCGACAACGCCGCCGGCTGGATTCTGGAACTCGACCGCGGTCGCGGCATTCCTTACGAGGGCAACTACTCCTCCTGGCTGGAGCAAAAAGAGCAGCGTTTAGAGCAGGAAGCCCGCGGCGAGCAGGCGCGCCAGAAGGCCATGAAGGCGGAATTGGAGTGGGTGCGACAGAACCCGAAAGGTCGTCACGCGAAAAACAAAGCGCGTTTGGCGCGTTTTGAAGAGATGCAATCCCAGGAATATCAAGCCCGCAACGAAACCAACGAAATTTATATTCCACCGGGTGAGCGTCTCGGCGACAAAGTGATCGAGTTCCACAATGTCAGCAAAAGTTATGGCAATCGCCTGTTGATCGACAACCTGAGTTTCAGCGTGCCCAAAGGCGCGATTGTCGGCATCGTCGGCGGCAACGGCGCGGGTAAAACCACTCTGTTCCGCATGATTACCGGCAGCGAAACGCCTGATAAAGGCGAAGTCATCATCGGCGAGACCGCCAAAGTGGCCTATGTCGAGCAGAGCCGCGAAAACCTCGACGACAATGCCACCGTCTGGGAAGCGGTTTCCGGCGGGCAGGACATATTGAAAATCGGCAACTACGAAGTCAGCTCGCGCTCCTATGTGGGCCGTTTTAACTTCAAAGGCACCGATCAACAAAAACGTGTCGGCGAACTGTCCGGTGGTGAACGCGGCCGTCTGCATTTGGCCAATACCTTAAAGCAAGGCGCCAACGTGCTGCTGCTTGACGAACCGTCCAACGACTTGGACGTGGAAACTCTGCGCGCGCTGGAAGAAGCCATTCTCGCTTTCCCCGGCTGCGCGTTGATTATTTCGCACGATCGCTGGTTCCTCGACCGAGTGGCCACTCACATCCTGGCGTACGAAGGCGATAGCGAAGTGGTGTTCTTCACCGGCAACTACACCGAGTATCACGAAGACTTCCTCGCGCGCAAAGGCGCCAACGCTCAGCCCCAGCGCATGAAGTACAAGCCGCTCAAAGCCTGATACCACCCGGCGCCGGACTCCGGCGCCTTTTCCTTCCTTTTGTTATTACGGTCCAACAGCTTTTAAGTGGAGCAGCCGCAGTTTGCGGTCTAGACTTTTGCGTGTATGTGCGTGCGCAGGTAAGTGTCATGGACCAGAACAACAGTCACGAAGAGCGGCGACGCTTCAGCCGAATCGAGTTCGATGCGGATGTACGTCTATTGCAGGACGGCAACCAATACAGCGCCCAGCTTCACGACATCTCCCTCAACGGCGTATTAATCGCCACCCCCAGCGAATACCACATACGCACCGATATGCCCTGCACCTTGCTGGTGATCCTCTCCGATGATGCCGTTATCACTATGCAAGTAGCCCTGGTCCACAGCAGCTCCACCTTTCTCGGTTTTCACTGCACCAGTATCGATATGGACAGCATTGTGCATTTGCGCCGCTTGATCGAAATTAATCTCGGTGAAACCGGTGCCTCTGAACGGGTGCTAGCAGAATTATTAAAACGCCACCAACAACACTAAGCTTCTGTTAAGCATCAAACCGCTGCGGCTTCTCGGCAGCGACTGGAGTCGTTGTAATTAATCCGAATGGAGAATCCATGAGACAAAAATCATAAAAGGCTTATAGATGAGTTCCAGTGTTGGGCTAACCGCCTGCACCGTGAATTCGTCGGATTTCAACGTTCGCATGAATGTGTCTTTGATTGATCAGGAACCCGATCATCGGGAAATTTATCAAGCCCTACGCGAGCGCTATATCGCCCCGGCTGCACAGGCGGCGGATGTAGGCGATAACCACGCAGCGCGTGAACTCTAAAAACTATGGCGGAATTATTGGCACAGAAATACGAAGGGCGAATCTAACCGCACGTCACGCTTGGCCGACCCATGTCGGCCAAGCGCTTTACACGTTTCGCAAATTGGTTCCATTAAATATACGCCAACGCCTCATCGATTTTTTTCACCGGAATAATTTCGAGCCCTGCAATTTTTTCTTTTGTGGTATTGGCCGCCGGCACGATTGCGCGCTTGAATCCGTGTTTGGCGGCTTCGCGCAGGCGCTCCTGACCGCTGGGCACCGGGCGAATTTCACCCGACAATCCCACCTCACCGAACACCACCAACTCGCGCGGCAGAGGCACATCGCGAAAACTGGACACCAGTGCGAACAGCAGAGCCAAATCCGCGCTCGGCTCCATAATTTTCACCCCGCCGACCGCGTTCACGAACACATCCTGATCGCCCAACATTAATCCACCATGGCGATGAAGTACCGCCAGCAGCATGGCCAGACGGTTTTGCTCCATGCCGACAGCGACCCGGCGCGGATTGCCGAAGCTGCTGTCGACCAGGGCCTGAATTTCCACCAGCAGCGGACGAGTGGCTTCCCAAGTCGCCATCACCACTGAACCTGGGGCGATTTCATCGGCGCGCTGCAGAAAGATCGCGGAGGGATTCGGGACTTCCTTCATGCCCTGCTCAGTCATAGCGAAAACGCCCAGTTCATTCACCGCGCCAAAGCGGTTTTTATGGCCGCGCAAGGTGCGAAAGCGTGAGTCGTGGCCGCCTTCGAGCATGATCGAGCAGTCGATGATGTGTTCCAGCACCTTGGGGCCGGCCAGCGCGCCTTCTTTGGTGACATGGCCAACGAGGATCAGCACAGTCCCGGATTGTTTGGCGAAGCGCGTCAGCACCGCGGCACATTCGCGCACCTGGGAAACGCTGCCCGGCGCAGAGGTGATGTCCGACAGATGCACCACCTGGATCGAGTCCACCACCATAATGCCCGGCGCTTCCCGTTGAGCCAGGGCGACAATGCTCTCGGCATTGGTCTCCGCCAGCACCTGCAAGCGGTCCATAGGAAGGCCGAGGCGCTTGGCGCGCATGGCGACCTGCTGCAGGGAT
>JBQGED010000147.1:0-8002 GCA_052039425.1 Sphingobacterium griseoflavum
CGGTGCACGAGTGACTGCGTTTGATATAGACGATCGCTACCTGATTCAAGCGCGCCGGACGGCCGAAAATTTGGATCTAAGCGACAGAATTGATTTTCGCTGTGCACCCATCTATCAACTGATGTACGAGCCCGAAGTGTATGACCTAGTGTGGTTTATGGGGGTCATGCACCACCTGCGTTATCCCATGCTGGCGTTGGACATAGTGCGCAACTGCTGCCGCGGCAGCATGGTGTTTCAAACCATGACCTTGCCGGGCGACACCATATTTGCGACCGAGGCCAACCAGCATCACCAACAGCGCGACGTCATGAACCATCCGGGCTGGCCAAAAATGGCGTTTATTGAACATCAGGTTGCCAATGACCCCAGCAATTGGTGGGCGCCCAACCACGCCTGCGTCGGCGCCATGCTGCGCGCTGCCGGCTTCTGCAATATTCAGTGCATCACTGATGAGATTTATCTCTGCGAGGCGACAGATTCCATGCCGGATATAGCGGTGAGCGAACTCCGCTCAGTCTTGCAGTCAAAGCATTGATCTCGACATTTTTCAGGAGGCTACCATGGTGTATGAGACCGAAAACAAGAGCGAGCGCCATCCCGTCCGAAGGGGAAAATACAAGGTTCACCGAGACAAGGCGCAAAGAGCCCAGAAGCAGGAGGAAGATCAGGCTGTTGACGAAGCCGTTGAGGAATCTTTCCCGGCCAGTGATCCACCCTCGTGGAGTCCCACTTCCACCAGCGGAACTGATAAATCCCGCAGCCATTAATACACAAAGGTTCCTACAAGAAGGGCTTCATCGCGAAGCCTTTCTTTATTCCGCCTGCCGATTCAGTTCGAAAACAGTACAATGCGCCGCTCTCAATCTTCCTGATGAAGTGTGGCCATGTACCGACGTATTTTATTGATACTCCTCTGTTTTCTCAGCGCTTGTGACAATCGCGCCCCTCTCACCAAATTGGAAGGCTTTGTCCAAGGCACCACCTATCACTTGACCTTTGTTGCGCCCAAGGGCACAGACACAACTGATGTCCAGCGCGCTGTTAACGAGGAATTTGCGCGGATTGACCTGGCGCTGTCCAACTACCGCGACGACTCCGCCCTCGAACAATTCAACGCACAGAAAAATACCGAACCTGCGTCAGTGGATGCCGAGTTGGTGAAACTAGTGGAAATTGCCCGCGAAATTAATAAAGCCAGCGCCGGTTGTTATGATCTGACGATTAAACCTCTTTTTGATTTGTGGGGATTTAAAAATGACATCTTCACACCGCCTGATGCGGATGCGCTCGCGCAAACCTTAGAAAAAATTGGCATGGATAAGCTGGAAACTCTACCGGGCAACCGCCTGCGCAAACACCTGCCGGATCTGCGCATCGACATTTCCTCTATTGGCCAGGGTTACACGGTAGAGAGAATCGCACAGGTATTGGAAAGCTTTGGCATTGAGCATTATCTGGCGGAAGTCGGCGGCGAATTAAAAGTTCGCGGCAAAAAATCCGATGGCAAACCCTGGCGTATCGCTCTGGAAAAACCCCTGCCGAACCAGCGCAGTCTGCACAAAATCATCTCGTTCGATGATGGCCAGCCGATGGCGTTGATGACGTCCGGCACCTACCGCCATTATTTCGACCAGGACGGCAAACGCTACAGCCATATCCTGGACGCCCGCAGCGGCAAACCGATTGAGCACGACACTGTGTCGGTCACAATTCTCAACCCCGACCCGACTCTGGCGGATGCCTGGTCGACCGCCCTGCTCTGTATGGGCGCCGAGGAAGGTTTGGCGGCCGCGGACGCTGCATCTCTCGCGGTACTTTTTATCGAACAGAAAAACGATGAACTGGTAGAACATTACAGCAGTGCCATGCGCGAGATTCGGGGCATAAGCTTCCCAGACAAATAAATAATTTAACGGTCGCGGCAGAGCTCGCCCGGAAATTCAAATTCGATGGTTGTGTGTTCGAGATGATATTCGCCAAGCTGCTCCGCGATCCGCTCTTTCAAAGTCATCTGCGCATCCGCTGAAAGGCAATCCTCTAACAAGAGATGCGCCGTGAGCACATGGTGCTCGCCGTCCAGTGACCAGAAGTGCAGATGATGCACTTCGCGCACCTCCGCAAATTTTTCTAGGCGGGCCAAAATCGTCTCCCGCAATTCCGCATCGGGCACCGCCTGCAAAAATACTTTTGCCGTTGCAAAAAGCAATTTCATCACGTTGAACAGGATAAATGCCGTGAAAACCATGGAGAGCAGCGGATCGAGAATCGGCCAAGTAAAAAAGTGCAGTAGCACGGCCAGAATTAAAATAGCGACCCAGCCGAGCACATCTTCCAGCAGGTGCCAATTCAAAGCGCGCTCGTTGAGGCTTTTGCCTTTGCGCAGGCGCCATGCGGCATAACCATTTACGGCTACTCCGAGAAATGCCAGCCACAGCATACCAGTAGCGTCGGGCATAACGGGATTTTGTAACCGGCTGACCGCTTCCGTCAGCACCCATATGGATGCCGTGGTGAGAATGACCGTATTGATCAGCGCTCCTAATAGTGAAAATCGCCGATAGCCGTAGGTGAACTTATTATCCGCCGTCCGAGTGCTGAATTTCTGAAGTACCCAGGCGAATCCTATGGCCATGCTGTCGCCAAGATCGTGAACCGCATCCGCGAGTATCGCGGTACTGTTAAACACCACGCCGCCAATCAATTCGACAAGGCTGAAACCCAAGTTTAGAAAAAATGCCCACGCCATATTGCGCTGCGAGCCATGCTCGTCCGCAGAATGGTGGTGATGGTGGCCGTGATGATGGTGATGGTGGTGCATAAAACGCCTGCAGATTCTCCGGTCGTGTCTTTTGGAGTGTATTACGCGGCACTGTGCTTTGCATTTTTTCCCTTATTCCTTGAAATGCGATCTCTATTAGAGAAATTTCAAAACGTCCTCGTTATGGTGTGCGCTCATTATTGTGTGGGTGACAATAAGAAGACAGTCGACCCGCGGGCCCAGCGCCGACAAACTTAAAATGCACATAACAAAGGTGATTCAATGAAGATGGCAAGTTCAGGGAGTAAAACATTAAGCCTACTGCGTCATGGCTTGTTGGGCCTGACCATGGGAGCGTTGGTAGCTTGTGGCGGCCAAACCTCCTCCGGTACGCCTTCATCGAGCAGCTCTTCCAGCTCCAGTTCATCATCAAGCAGCTCTTCGTCAAGTAGCTCCTCCAATTCAAGTTCATCCAGTTCTAGCTCGTCCAGTTCATCTAGCAGCTCCAGCTCATCTTCCAGCAGCTCTTCTGGTGTCGCAGGCCGCGGCCTAGGTGCCACTATTGAGGCCGAAACGCTGAATACTGGCCTGTCCAGCACCTATATGATCGAAGCGTTGACAGCCGACCCCAATCAGCAAGCGGTCGGTTACTACGATGCGGGCAGCGTTATCTGCTACGACAACGTCAATATGAGCGGCGTGCGCAGTATTGATTTCCTGATGGCCAAAGGCGCCAGCGATCCGGGCCGCTTTGCCATCCTAGTGGGTGGCAACAGCCTGAGCACCGGCACCAATCTGGGCGAGAAAATCACCAACACCAAAGGCGGATGGGAGACTTATAAAGTCCTTAAATTCGGCCTGTCTGAGCAGGTTTCCGGCAACCAGACCCTGTGCTTCTACGGCGTGTCCGGCGGCGGCATTTTCAATCTGGATAAATTCACTCTTAGCGACGTTCCCGGTCAGAACGACGGCGTCAGCAAAGACCCGGACGATCTGCCCAATAATCCGGGAACAGGAGGCGTTGCGAAAATCACTACCCAAGGCAACAAAGTTCTGTTCGGCGGTCAACCGGGAAGTATTGCTGGTATGAGCTTGTTCTGGAGCAACGATGGCTGGGGCGGCGAGAAGTATTACAACGCTGATGTTGTTAGAGAGCTGAAAAATAACTGGAATGCAAAGCTCGTGCGAGCAGCCATGGGCATAAACGGTGACGACGAGGAAGGTGCAGGCAGCTATATCCAGAGTCGTGAAAGCAATGTCCGCAAAGTTAAAACCGTCGTCAATGCAGCCATTGAGCACGATATGTACGTCATTATCGATTGGCACGCCCATAAGGCTGAGAATTTCCGCAACGAATCCATCGAATTCTTCCGTGAAATGTCCGCGCTCTATGGCAACTACAACAACGTGATCTACGAGATTTACAACGAGCCGCTGGCTGTCTCCTGGAGTGGCGTCATCAAGCCCTACGCGGAAGCTGTTATTCGCGCAATCCGCGAAAACGATCCGGACAACCTGATCATCGTCGGTACACCCAGCTGGTCACAAGAAGTGGATCAGGCGGCTGCAGATCCGATTACCAGCTCCGTCAACATCGCCTATACCCTGCATTTTTACGCTGGCACTCACCACCAATGGCTGCGCGATAAAGCCGCCGCGGCGCTCGCCAGCGGCATTCCGCTGTTTGTGACCGAGTGGGGCGCGGTAGATGCGAACGGTGATGGCAATGTAAATCAGGCAGAAACCCAAGCCTGGATAACCTTCATGAAAAACAACAATATCAGTCACGCCAACTGGGCGCTGAATGACAAGGCTGAAGGCGCATCAGCGCTGGTGCCAGGCGCAAGTGCCAACGGCGGTTGGAGCGATTCACAACTGACCGAATCCGGCCGATTGATCAAAAACATCATTAAAAACTGGTAAGTTCATTCTCATTAAAAAACCCGGCTCCGGCCGGGTTTTTTGTATCTATTGGAACCAGGATCAAAATTAAAAAGAACCGCGCACACCGATGGAAATATTCCGTCCAGGCTTGGGCGCAAGATCTTTGAGAAAGGACGTGTGTATTCGTGCGTCCGTGTCTGCCAGATTTTCTCCCTTTATATACACAGCCAAATTATTCAACCAACCCGCGTTATAGGTGATGGTGGCGTCCGCCATATTGTAGCCGGCGGAGATACCCTCACCTGGGGCGACTTTGTTCTGTGGGTCATAACGAGTTGCATCAAAATTCGCCGTGAAATCCCGCCATTGATATTCTAAGCTCACACCAAAGCGCCGGGGCGATTGCCGCGGCAAATATTCTCCATCCGCCAATTCGGCACGCACATAATCGGAGAACGCAGCCGCTTTAAATTGCGCATTGACCTGCCACATTACCTGGGCCTCAAATCCTTGCAGACTTACTTCCGCGCTGGTGAAAAGATAAATCGGCATTTCATCTGCATGCGGTTCGTCATCGTGCTCATGCTCGTGACCGCTTTCCGCGAAAAATCCCGTGACTTGCTGGTAGTAATAATTATCGACCTTGTTGTAAAACACATTAAATATTATGCCGAGATCACCTTCGTGTTTGCGAAACGTCAAGTCGATATTGTTTGCGGTTTCCAGACGCAACCGAGCGGGATTGCGATCCGCCACCAACTCACCGTCGATTTCATTCAAAGCAAACAAGGCGCCGATTTCGTAAGTGCCGGAGCCGATGTGAGGCCCGAAGGACATAAGTTCCGCAGCGGAAGGAGCGCGTTGTGAACGAGACAGCGCAAGGCCGAGATTGTATCCGGGCTTAAAATCCCATACAGCTCCAACAGAAAAACTCACTGGTGTAAAATCCCGATTCCCTTCGACGACTTGAGCCGATGACTCCTCTTCGTGATGCTCCGGTTCATCCTCGTCGTGAGCGTGCGCCTCCAAATGCGGCAATGCCATATTGTGTGCGGTGATATCAACCCGCTCCAGGCGCGCTCCCAGTTGCAAAAGCACATCGCCGAAATGGCGTTCTTCCATAACCGCCACCGCCGCAGTGCGAGATTGTGTTGGCGGTGCAAATGCCTCTGCTCCTTCTGCCGCAATCTGACTTTCTTTGTAATGCAGATTTACGCCCCCGCGCCAATCGCGGAAATCCTGATGTAAAACATCAAGACGCAACTCGGCGGTTTTGTTAGTGAAAGTGGTGCCCACCATACCCGCTTCAATCTCCGCATGGGTGTAATCGGTATAGGCCGCGCGGGTATTAAGAGCACGCAATAACCAGTGGTCGAAATGCCATTCGCTGATCAGCTGATAACGGTTTTGGCGCAAATCCGCGTAAACGTCTTCGGCTTCATCTTCGTCATGAGTGTGACCGGGAATTCCGTACTCGCGATTCAATCGCCCCGCAGAAAACCCCACATAACCATCGTTTGCCAGATAACTTGAACCAAACGTAAAACCGTTGGACTCTTCTCCACTACCGGCAATTTTGCCGCGGCCACCGGTTTCCGGATTTACCGGCACTTCATATTCCTCAGCATCCCGCAAAAATCCATCGACGTGCAGCGCCATATTGCCGCTACCTGAATTGACGTTGAAGGACGCCAATTTTTGCCGATTTACAGAGTCGTGCTGCAACAGCCACTCTCCGCGGGTTTCGCTGTTGTTGGGAACTCGCTGGTCGATCACGTTGACGACACCGCCGATAGCACCACTGCCGAAAAACAATGTTGCCGGACCGCGCAGAATTTCCACCTGTTGTGCGGTGGAAATCTCTGATGCGACGGCATGATCCGGCCCCACACGGGAAACATCGCCCACGTCCAAACCGTTCTGCGCAATCAGCACCCGCGGACCACTCAGCCCGCGAATAATGGGTGTACTGGCCGCACCGCCGTGAAAACTGGTGTGCACGCCAATTTCGTTTTCCAGGGAATCACCTAATGTCGCCGCCTGACGTTTGCGCAGCTCATCGCCGCCCAGCACGGTAATCGGTAAGGAGGATTCGATAACCGATGCGTGCAGCGGCAGCCCGATGACATCCACCTGCTCAATTACCGATGCCACCATCACGATTTGCAAAGGCGCTGTTGAGTTATTGTTTAAATGAATAATCCGATGGCTATAACCTGGCACACTTACATGCAGCTCATGCACGTTTTCCTGGGAAAAAACGAACTGGCCCTCGGCGTCCGTGGTCGTTGAAACTGTGCCGCCGACAATCTCCACTCGCGCATTGGCGATCCCTCTACCCTGCCCATCCACCACTTTGCCGGTCAACGCTTGCGCATTTATTACTGTCATAGCCGCAATTGCGACCGCCAATTTCCGCTTCATTTATCCCCCGATAGCCAAGGGCACCGAGCGCCCAATCACGATATGATACAAAGTATCATTTAAGGAGTGCAAGCACACAGAAAAAAAAGTAAGCCGGCAAATAACGTATGAAATATAGTGTCGGCGCGGCTTGATGGACGTTTGATTAAGGCTTGATTCAGGAAACCGCACCTAAAATGCGGTCGGCAACCCGGCGCGATTGGATAATGTCGGCACCGATTTGTTACAGCAAAGGTTTTTATTTCCCACCATTGAGAAGGATGAACACAATGAAGATTTTTGCCAAAGCCGCAACGGCCATGGTTGTAAGTGCTGCTTGCCTTCAGGCGCCCAACACTTTTGCAGACAGCGCATCACCCTACGACGATGGCCGAGGTTGGTATGTCGGCGGTGAACTCTCCTACGTAGACGGCGAGGCTGAAATCGGCGACCTTTATAAATTAGGCGAAGAAGGCATAGGGTTCGCTGCCTACGGCGGCTACAACTTCACCAACTGGTTTGCATTGGAAGGCACGATTTTTCAATCAACGGATATGGCGGATGAGCGCGAGAATCTCTACAGCGCGCATTTTTCCAGCCTATCCGTCATGCCCAAATTCACGGTCAATATGGGGAGCGTTTTTGCGCTCTACGCCAAAGCCGGTCCCACCTTTGTACTTTATACCGAGGAATATGATGACTATTACGGATACTGGCGATATAGGGATGATGAAGCTGACTGGAGCGAGATTCTGCTCGGAGCTGGCGTCGGCGCGCAATTCAAACTGCCAAACAACATTCATTTACGGCTGGGATACGATTACGTCTCTGGCAAGCTCGACGAAACCTGGGATACCCGGGACGCGGTGAGCCGGCGGGTAGACGTGACACTCAGACGCGTTTCTTTCGGTATGCACTATCAATTCTGATTTCGTCGGTAGACCGCAGCACGCT
>JBQGED010000148.1:0-7327 GCA_052039425.1 Sphingobacterium griseoflavum
GATCCGCGCAGGCGCGCGGGGACACCGACAAGGTCAGATTGGCCAGTGGAGACCCCTCGCGCAGGACTGGGCTGAGCACCAGCGCCGCTGCGAAATCCTGGGTCACCGTATAAATAATGCTGTAAATGCCGCAGGCGGCGAGATCGTACAAGGTCACTAACACCGGCACCTGCTCCTGCTGCGCCTGAATGATCGCCTCAAGCACACAGATGCCCGCTGTATGGGAATAAGCGGCAATGGAATTGGCGGAGCGCACGCAGTGAGTGGCGATGGTCCAGTAGCCGGCAGGGGCGTTGTGCACCGAATTGTGAAAGCGGGTGGGCGAGATTTGTTTTTCAGGCGTGGCGAGCTGTGCACACAAATAATCGGTGATTTCCGTATCGCCCAGGCCAGAGCCGAACACGCAGGCCAAGTCGCTCGGGTTAACACCTGCCGCGTGTGTTGCCTGCGCGGACACTTCCGCCGCTGCCTTCACCACTAATGGCGCGCGACGCCTTTCATTGCCCGGAATCACTTCCGCTTTCGCCGGCGGCAAAACTGGACCAGCCGGAACACTGGCCGGATCACACAACTGCGCTTGCAGTTCGTTCCAATTGGCAAAACCCGGGCCCCAGGCGCCGACGCCGTAGAGATAACACACAAGATCAGTCTGCATAGTCATAACCAGTGAGCCGCTCACTTGCCACGGCTGAAGATCAGGCTCGCGTTGTTGCCGCCGAAGCCAAAGGAGTTGCTCATCACATGCTGCGGCGACGCCGTGCGGTTTGCCTCGGAGAGCTGCAACGCGATTTCCGGGTCCACTTTTTTGCAATGCAGACTGCCCGGCAGCAGCCCGGTCTGGAAGCTATCCATGGCGATAATGGCCTCCACGATCCCGGCGGCGCCGAGGGTGTGGCCGGTCCAGCCTTTAGTGGAGCTCATGGGGGTGCTAGTCGGAAATAGTTGCGCCATCAGATTGCCTTCCACCAGATCATTTACCCGGCTGGAGGTGCCGTGCAGATTGACATAATCGATCTGCTCAGGGCGCAGCTGCGCCAGTGTCAGCGCCTGTTGAATCGCCAGCCTGGCGCCCTGCCCCTCTGGATGGGGATGGGACATATGGTGCGCATCGGAGCTTTCGCCGTAGCCACTCAACACCACGCCGGCGTCTTCGGCCAAATCGTCGCGGGTCAATAGCGCAAAACCGGCGCCCTCGCCGATATTGATGCCATCGCGGGACTCGTCAAATGGGCTGCAAAGTCTGGTCGATACCAACTGCAGAGAATGGAAGCCGTATAAAACCGTCAGGCATAGCGAGTCGGCCCCACCCACCAGCACGGCATCCACCACACCGGCGTTCAACCAGCGCGCCGCCGTGGCAAAGACTTTGGCCGACGAAGAGCAGGCGGTGCTCAGGGTGACGCAGGGGCCGGTGATGCCGGTGCGGTGCGCGGTGTAAAACGCCGGAGCATGGGGGTTGAGCACCTTGAGCTTCAAAAATTCTTCCGGCACAACGCCCTGCTCGCGCTGATAACGATAAGCCGCCTCGGCGCGGTCGATGCTCGAGGTACTCGAGCCCATCACCAGCCCGATGCGCGCCGGCCCGACCTTGTCGCGGATTCGCGCCAGAGACGGCAACAGCGTTCCCTGTTGCAGAGCCAACTCCACCAGGGCGTTATTGCGGCTCTGCCATTCGAGATCGACCTGCGGCCAGATAAAATCGTCAACTGCCCTCACCCGCCCTATAAAGGTCTCCAGGGTACATTCGGGGAAATCATTGGGCTTGAGACCCGTTTGCTGCTGCGCCAAAGCGGTTCTCACCGCCGGCAGACCAACACCTGCGGCGCACACCAAGTCATAGTCAACTACGCGGATTTTTCTATACAAGACATCTTTCCTGCTGGATCAACAGCGTGAGCGAAACGTGGCTGGACATGAGCGAACATCTAGGCACTTGTCGACGACCGGACCAACAGATCCGGATGTACGCAAGTGTAGTGGACGGCGATTTTTTTATCTTGGTATCAATCTTTGTAAAGGGCCGGAAGAGACTCCGGCCCGATGTCATTCAGCGAATCGAATTATTCTTCATCCAACGCCTGGAGCTGCAGATTCTTATTCAAATCGTTGCGAACGTTCTGGATCCAGGTCAAATAGTTCTTGTGGATGAAGCGCTTGCCTTTCTTTTCTTTATAGGCGAGGTTTTCGCTGGACAGATAAGTGAGGGTCACTTCGTCTTTGGAATAGTCAGCGGCAACACGGGCGATGTGGGAGCGCAGATATAAGGTCGCCTTAATGGAGCCTGCCTCCTCTTTTTCGATACTCCAATTGCGTCCGACGAAGGCTTTTTTAATTTGTTTGACCAGCTCTTTTTCCGAAATACCGGCCGGCACTGCAACCGGTGGGGGATCAATCAGTTCAGCGGCCGCCAACACCAAAGGGGACAATCCCAAGCTGCACAGCAGGATCAAAAACGAGGCAAACCTTTTCATCTGTAGCTCCTTGATTAGGGGGTAAAAGTGGCGCGAGTATACGTTGCACCCAGTTGAAAAACCAACTGGTGAGGTATTCATCCAGGCGTGCTGCGGAATTACCTCACCAGCGCCACAGACTTGATCTGCACCCATACGCGCCGCCCCGGCGCTATATCCAGTTGATCGGCCGAGCGCTGGGTGATGCGCGCTAGCAGGGTTGAGGGGCCGATCTGAAGCTGCACCAGGCACATGGCGGGGTGGGCATCTTCGGCGACTGCGATTACCTCCCCTTGTATACGATTAGCGATGCTGGAGTCCCGCTGCTCCTGCAGGGTCAGGCTGATATCCCGGGCGAGAATGCGCAGGCGCACGGCTTGACCCTCGACATCGCCTTCATCGCGCACCCAGAGTTCGCCACCGGCAAACCGCACCAGCACCAGATGCCAGCGCGCATCCCTCACTACTACCTGCGCATCCAACACCACACCAGCTTCCTCACCCAGAGGTAGGAGCGGATCAATTCCGGCCAACACCTGGGTCAAGGGGCCCTGAGTTGTGACGTGACCCTGATCGAGCACGATCAGGTAGTGGGCAAGGCGGCTGACTTCCGCCACCGAGTGACTGACATACAGAATTGGCAGCTCGATTTCATCGCGCAGGCGCTCCAGATAAGGAAGAAGCTCCGCCTTGCGTTGGTCGTCGAGGGACGCCATGGGCTCATCCATCAGCAACAGTCGCGGTTGAATCAGTAAAGCCCGTGCAATCGCCACGCGCTGGCGCTCGCCGCCGGAGAGTTCGAGGGGCATCTGGTGCAGGCAATGATCGATACCTAAAAGGTCGACCACCTGACCCCGGGTAAAGCGTCCACGGCGACCCGCACGACGATGTGCATAATCGAGATTGCCCTGCGCGCTTAAATGCGGAAAAAGGCTAGCCTCCTGAAAAACGTACCCCAATGGCCGCCGATGAGTGGGCAGAAACGTTCGTTCCGTCTGCCAATCCTCCCCCAATACCCGCAGCCGCCCCGCCGGCTGCTCGAGTCCGGCGATACAGCGCAGCAACGTCGATTTACCAGAACCCGATCGACCAAAAATCGCTGTTATTCCGCGGCCCGGCAAATTGATATCCACATTCAGGACGAACTCCCGCGCCGGACGGCGCAGCAAAAATTGGGCGTGGATATCGGAATTGTTTGTGAGTGGCATGAAGCTGTGCGATTAACAAAGAAAGGCGGGAGTATAACGTGTTCCCCCACCCCGGGCCCCGCTCTGGATTTAAGTGAGGGCCGCCGCAAGTGCAATCTTATTCAGGACAGGTCATCCCAATAAAAAAGGGGTGAGCAAAATGCCCACCCCTGTTATCACTAGAACCGCCGTACCTTTATTTAAGTGCGGCTGCGATTGCTTCCAACTCGGCATCAGTCAAGTTGGCCACGGCCGGGAACCAGGACATACCAGCGCGGATTTGCGCTGCAGTTCTACCTTTTTTCGTTGAGCTCGCTAAGGCGCCATGGCAGCTCGCACAATTTGCCTGATACAGGGCCGCACCATCCAGAGCACTACCGGAGCTGCTCGAACTTGAAGAACTCGAGCTGGAGCTTGAAGAGCTGGAACTGGACGAACTGGAGCTTGAAGAGCTGGAGCTAGAAGAACTTGAGCTCGAAGAGCTTGAACTCGAGCTTGATGAACTTGAGCTAGACGAGCTGGAGCTGGAAGAGCTCGAGCTTGAGGAACCTGAGCTGGAACTTGACGAACTCGAGCCTGAACAGGTGGGAGCCGCGTCAGAATTCACCCGCACCTCGGCTTTGGCGAGAGCCACCGAGCTCAGATACTCATCCAAATCCTCAACACTGCCATCCTGCTCAATGGACTCTTCGCCCAATGCATAGACGGTGAAACTGTAATTGTGCTCGTTGCGTTCTCCGTCAGTGCAGAAGTTGTAACTCGGGCACGGGCCAAAATACTTGTATGGGCTGCTGGCAAGGCCACTCTTCTGCTCTGCACCCAATATTTCCTCAGGAAATTGATCTGAAGAAAGACCGGAGGGCAGCACTGTAACGCTTTCCGGAATATTCCAAATTGCCCAGTGATACCCCAACGTCGGGTTTTCGCCTTCATTAATCAACGTCAAATCTTTAAAAGTAATAGCGAAGCTCTGGGTATTGTCCGGCGCATCGGCCCAATAGAGTTCTGGCGTTATGCCATCGCCCAAGGCTTGGCCTTCACAGCTGAACTCCGCAGGCAGCGAACCATTTGCATCAAACGAGGCACTGAGGATACTCAATGCAGAACCGCCGGAAGAACTGCTGCTCGAAGAAGATGAAGAACTGCTGGATGATGAGCTGCTTGAGCTTGATGAACTGGAAGAGGAGCTGCTGGGAGTATTGCCCTCGCCACCTCCGCAAGCGGCGAGTGCCGCTGATAACGCAGTCACACTGCAGGCCAAAAAGATTTTATTCATGGTCGTGTCCCGTTTTGAAAGCCAAAATCTTCTGGATATCAAAGCACGATATCCCCGAATTAAACCCTGTTTGATGGCGGTAACGCATCCTGATTACCTCAGCTCTCCAAAATTTTCTCTTTTGTGGGAGAGTCCAGCTCAGCGCGCTGAGTCTATTCCACCCTAATAAACTGCCGCGAGACCAAGTTCATAAAAATCGCGAATAATTCGGAATCGCACAAAAAAGAGATATAACTGCGGTCGGTTCGACCCGCCATAAGTTAATCAGCGTACAAAAAAGTCTGCCGTTATAGAAAAAATTCGGACTTAAAAGCGCGGCGCAGGAAAACATTTAGCGATAGGAGCGTCACGACGAACGATCGAAAATGGAGCACAACAAAGAAGGGCCGCACCAAAAAGTCTGGCCTCATCAAATTGTCATATCATCACTTTAAAGAATCAGAAAATCGGTTTAGCGCTTTAGCGCGGAGTGGTTCTGGCTCGACGATGCGATCAAAGCTTAGCCGCTTTATCAAGAACTTGCTGGCGTTCGTTTGCATCCAAAATATGTCGTGCGCAGGCATTGGCTAATTGCAATATATTCGGCGATTCAGACAAATATTTACGCACCAACCGCTGCGCGATTGGGCCGGTATAAAACGCAAGAAGCTCAGCCAACGCCGCTTGTTTGTCAGGCGTGATGTCCTGCGGCTTTTTTGGCGGAGTGTCTTTGGCGAGCTTGGTGACACCGCTGTTTGAGATAGCTTTGTTGCCAGCGACAGACGGATAAAGACTGGTAATTCCCGAGCGGCGCACCGCTCCTTTAAATTGGTTGCGTTCAATTTCCGTGGGGATATGTGTACTGAGCTGTTCGATCAAGGCTTCAAATGTTTCGGTATTGCGCATACATTTTTTTAACAGCAGCTTCGCCACCGGCCCAACATAGGTTGCCAGGGATTGCTCAAGCGCTTGCAGCGATTCGCCATCTAAACCATCGTTTTCTGGCTTCGCTTCCATAATGCGCGTGGACTGATCCTGCGCAGGTGGCGCCAACATCACCGTCGCCAGCGCATCCACATCTTCCATCGCGATTAACTCCTGAATAAATTCACTGGCGTTTTGATAACGATTCGCGGCGGAGTCTTGCAACACCCGCGCTAAAATTCGCTGTATCCGCCCCAGATTGGTTTTGCTGATGGGCTGAGCGTTTTTTATTTTTTCCAGATTTTGCCGAATACTGCTCTCGCGGTCGAAACGTTGCCGGGCGAGCAATTCAAATAACACCACTCCGACACTGAATAAATCGGAACGGCCGTCCACGTGCTTCCCCTTCAGTCCCTCTGGCGACATATAACTTGGCGTTCCGATCATAAAACCAGTGCCGGTCAAATCGGAGGTATCCAGGCGGGCGACACCGAAATCCGATACTTTAATCGTGCCATCCTGCAACAAAATAATATTGTCCGGTTTGATATCCCGATGCACCACACCCTTGGCGTGGGCAAATGCGAGCGCGTCCAATACTTGAATGGTGACATTGACCGCTTCTGCAAACGATATTTTGGTATTGGATTTTAACAAGGTGCGCAGCTCGGTACCCTCGACATATTCCATGACGATATAGGGCACATGGTCGCTGCCAAAATCAAAGACCGTGACAATGTTCGGATGCAGACAGCGCGCTGCTGCGCGCGCCTCCTGAAGGAATCTCGCCGCAAGGGTTTCGCCGTCGGCGCCGAGGCGCAGATGCTCGTGCAGCACTTTGATCGCCACCGGGCGATCAATTTGTTCATCGTGCGCTTTATAAACCACGCCCATAGCGCCGCTGCCGAGAATTCCCTCGACTTTATATTTGGCGATTTTTTGCGGCATGGCGGGATTGCTCATGGATCCATCGTCTCATCGAGCATTTTCACCGCATTGATCAAACTGCGATGCATCCGGTTGAAGGACCGGCCAAGGGACGCGATTTCGTCATTTCCGGTCACGCTTAATTCTTCCACTGCGAGGTTGCCCATGCTGATGTCATCTGCTTTTTGCGACATGGCGCGCACAGGTTTGATCACGATGAAATGCAGCAACAAATTCAGAATAACGCCAGTGACAAAAAATATGCCCACCAGCGCCGCCATAAAGGTATAGAAAGTTTCCTGGGCACGGGCAAGCGGCAGCGACATAGGCACGGATACGATCTGCGCACCCACGGTTTCATTTAATTTCCAACCAAAGCCATTATTGCTGCCGTAAGTGGCAATCAAGGTTTCCGGCGCTTCCGCAGGAGTGCTATGACACGTCAGACACTCAGGATTTTTGATGGTGATAGGTCGGCCCATATAAAGCTGGGGGCCGGTGGGGGTGGCACGCTCACCAGTGAGTTCACCAACATCGCTATGATTGCGAAACCAGTTGACGATATCCGCCTCCCACTCCGCTGC
>JBQGED010000149.1:0-6070 GCA_052039425.1 Sphingobacterium griseoflavum
CCAAGCCATAAGGTCCATTCGCGGGTGTAAGGTTCATCTTTTCCCTCAAATCGTTGTGCTTTTTCAAAGACATTCATCCAGCCTGAGCTGCAGTGATAAATTTGCATCTGTCTGGAGAGTTGTAATAAGGGCCCGAGTTTCTGCACGGATTCCAGATCTTCTTTTTTGGTAAGGTCATCTTTGAGCATCGCCAAGGTCAACTTGCGCCAGTCGTAATAATCTGCGGGATTTTTATTGCGTACCGCGTTTGCCTGAGCGAGGAAATTGGCTTAGTCCGTTTGCGTTTTGAACCGGAGCCGCCGCAAATCGGTTGCGTTGTCTAGGCTCAACGTCGTCATATCAGGGTTGCGGATATTCAGCCATTCGTTCAGCAGCGACCCCTGTCCAAGAGCGGTGAGATCATATTGCCCAGACAAATCCGAGCAACCATCGTTGGAGGTCGCGACAACAGTATCAAATCCTTGCGGCGGTTTGGCATCGCCGCAGCCGGATAGGCTCGCGATACTCGCCGCGATCACCACAATGCCTGAGACCCGCGATAGCAACTGTCGAAGAAGAGTAAGCTGGGTTGTCATGAATTTCGTTCACACAGGAAATGATGGAGTCCAGAGTCTGGAATGCTACGCTGGCTTTGGATTGAGTATAGGCTCTCTGATATGAGCCTTGTCGAGTGGCTGACATTATTTTTATTGTGCGCAGCGGTTGAGATTCTTTGTCTTCGGCCATGGTGTTCGGATTTTAATCGGTTGGTTAACAATGCACGTTTTTACAGAAACAATTTTGCAAGATGCGGATCGCATCCTAGAACCCTGTGGCGGCCTGATCTATGGTTCCATATGGCAGGGCTCGGGTTTAAAGGTGCACAATGTGCGCGCGCTGAACGGCATAGCGCATCCGCGCTAACGCATAACATAAGAAAAAATTTTTAGAGGACTGAACATGAGACTTTTGCTGATGATGATCGGCGTGTTTTTAACGGCCTGCGCAACGGTGCAGCAAGAACAGAATGTTTTTACCCTCCCGAGTCCCAATGGCCATCTGCAGGCGCAGCTGCAGTTGCGTGAAGGTATTCCGCTCTATCGCATTCTTTATCGCAATCAGGAGGTATTGGAGTGGTCGCGTTTGGGATTGCAGCTCGACGCCGTTGATCTCAGTGGCAATTTACGTTTGGTCAAACATTCTGAGATTAGTGACGTTGCGGATCGTTACACCCTGACTCACGGTAAACGCACGCTCAATGTTTATCTGGCGCAGGAGCAGGTTTTTGATTTGGCGGATCGCGCGGGCAATACGCTGCGTATCCGTTTTCGCGTGAGCGATGACGGCGTGGCATTCCGCTACGAAATGCCGGGAAAAAGCACGGCGCCGGTGGTGGTTGAAAATGAATTGACCAGTTTTGATTTTCCCCACGATGCGCGCGCATGGTTGCAACCGGTGGCGGTTGCGCAAACTGGTTGGAGCAATACCAATCCGTCCTATGAAGAACATTATCAAATGGATATTCCGGTAGGACGAACTTCACCTTCGGAAGCGGGATGGGTTTTTCCTGCTCTGTTTCAAAGTCGCGGAATCTGGCTGGCGATAACGGAAGCGGGTATGGATGGGAATTTCCACGCGTCGCGTCTTAAAGCGCATTCACCGGGTGGTGAATATCTGATTGGCTATCCGATGGCGGCGGAGGTCATGCCCGGCGGCGCCTTAAAAGCGCAATCCACTTTGCCGTTTAATTCGCCCTGGCGAATTATTGCTGTGGGCGATTTGGCGACATTGACGAATTCTTCTTTGGGAACCGATTTGGCTGAGCCTGCGATTGGGAATATGCCGTTTGCGCAACCAGGATTGGTTTCCTGGAGTTGGGCATTGCTGAAAGACGAGGCAACCAATTTCGCCACCCAAAAAGAATTTATTGATTATGCCGCCGATATGGGCTGGCCTTATACATTGGTGGATGCCGAGTGGGATACCCGCATCGGCGAAGAAAAAATGCGTGAACTAGCCGCGTACGCAAAAAGCAAAAATGTCGGGCTGTTGTTGTGGTACAACTCCGCCGGCGATTGGAATATTACTCCGCAGACACCCAAGCACCTTTTATTGAGCGCGGAGTCGCGCCGTAAGGAATTTGCGAAATTGCAGGAGTGGGGCGTTCGCGGAATTAAGGTAGATTTTTTTGCGGGTGACGGCCAGTCGATGATGGCGTACTACAACGCCATCGCCCGCGACGCGGCGGATTTTGGTTTGATGGTGAATTACCACGGCTCCAGTTTGCCGCGCGGTCTTGCACGCACTTACCCAAATTTAATGACCATGGAGGCAGTGCACGGATTTGAAATGATCACCTTCAATCAGGCGTCGGCGGACTTGGCTGCCAGCCATATCGCCATGCTGCCGTTTACACGCAATCTGTTTGACCCTATGGATTTTACGCCCACCACGTTTGGCGACATTCCGGAGCGGCAGCGGCGCACGACCAATGCATTTGAATTGGCGCTGCCGGTGCTGCTGTTATCCGGCTTGCAGCATATTGCGGAGACGCCACAGGGCATGGCCGCGGTGCCCCCCTATGTCCGCCATGTTATGCGCAAGGTTCCGGTGGCCTGGGATGAAAGCCGTCTGGTACAGGGTGTGCCCGGCAAAGAGGTTGTCATCGCACGTCGTGCTGGGGATATCTGGTACGTCGCCGGTGTCAATGGCGAAGCCGTCGATAAAAATTGGCAGCTGGATTTAAGCTTTATTCAACCCGCCAATGGCGTGATCGTCGCAGATGATGGCGCCACACTCCATCAGCCCTATGCCGGTTTTAGAAAAACGGCGACTACCGCCTCGGCCAACACGCCCGTGAAGGTGTTGGGGAACGGCGGATTTTTAATGGTGTTTGGCGATAAAGAACTGTAATTTTTAAAAGCGGAAGTAAATGAAACTCTATCAACGAATGATATTCATCCTGATCATATGCCTGCCATCGGTGGGCTGTGATCAATGGACCAAAGCTTTGGCGGCAAAGCATTTACCGCGGGATCAAATGTGGTCGTATTTTTATGATGTCCTGCGCATCGGCTACACGGAAAACATTGGGGCATTTTTGAGCTTGGGCGCGGGCTTGACGCCGGAATTTCGCCATTGGATTTTTGTCGTGGGTGTCGGCGCATTTTTGGCGGGTTTGCTGGCGTACCTGGTGCTAAAAAATCTGCCGCGAATGTCTCTGATTGGATTCGCATTGTTGTTGTCCGGTGGGGTGAGCAATTTTTACGACCGCGTCGTCAACAATGGCGCGGTGGTAGATTTTCTCAATGTCGGCATCGGGCCGGTCAGAACCGGCGTATTTAATATCGCCGATATGGCGATTATGTTGGGTTTGGCCTTAGTGCTTTTCCAGGGAGTGCGCGAGCTTAAGCAAATTCCTTCACCGGACCCTTTATAACCAAAAGCGCGCTTTGTTTTCGCTGCAATTACCATGCGTCGAAATAGCGCGTTTGCGGCTGCTTGCGCTTGTAGGAATGCGGCTGTGGCTATATTCTCCCCTGCGTTTTGCAACCCCGGTGACCGCTCTATGACATCCTCCGATCTTATCTCCCGTTACTACACCGCCTTCAACGCCAAAAACTGGCAAGCCATGCTGGACTGCGTGTCCGATACTTTGGGTCATCATGTCAACGAAGGCAGTCAGCGCGGCGGCAAGGAAAAATTCAGCGATTTTCTCGCCCATATGGACGAGTGTTACGACGAGAATCTGCAGGATGTCGTTGTGATGGTCTCGCCGGACGGAGCGCGCGCAGCCGCTGAATTTGTTGTGCAGGGTGTTTATAAAAAAACCGATGCCGGTTTGCCTCCTGCGCACGGTCAGACGTATGTCTTACCGGCGGGCGCGTTTTTTGAAATTCGCGACGGCCTTATCGAGCGGGTGACCACCTACTACAACCTGCAGGAATGGCTTCGTCAGGTCTCATGAGTCTTACCGACCTTTCCATTCGCACCTTTGCAGGCGAGGAGTTGACTCAATTAATTCCGGCGCTTGCGGAGCTGCGTATTCAAGTATTCGCCGCTTACCCCTATTTGTACGCTGGCACCGTCGCTTACGAGAAAAAATACCTGCTCGGCTTTGCCTCCGCGCCGGATGCTGTGGTGGTGGCCGCGAGTGACGCTGCTGGGCGTATCGTCGGCTGTGCCACCGGCTCCGCATTGACAGGACATCATGCAGAATTTTCTGCACCTCTCGCCGCAGCGGGTTACGACCTCGCATCCACGTTTTATTTCGGCGAATCTGTGCTTGACCCTGTATGGCGCGGCAGAGGTGTCGGCCACGCTTTTTTTGATGCGCGGGAGCGGCATGCGATGGAGTGCGGATATGCACGCGCCTGCTTTTGCGCAGTTATTCGCGAGGATGACGATAAACGCAAACCAGCTGATTATTCCGCGCTGGATGGATTTTGGCAAAAACGCGGCTTCCAGCGCCTGCCGGAGGTGGAAGCCTTTTATGACTGGCCGGAAGTAGCAGACGGCCCTTCGCTGCCCCATCCAATGGCTTATTGGATGAAGGAGATCTGATGTCCCAAATCATTCGTATCGCGGCCGCGCAATATCCCATCGAAGAACCCAAAACCCTCAAGGAATTTCTCGCCAAGCTCACGCGTTGGGTGGACGAAGGCGCGCAGGATTCTGATTTATTGGTATTTCCGGAATACGGCGGCGCTGAGGTAATGGCGGTGTTTGGCCGGGAATTGAATCGCGACTTATTGGCGGCCACACGCGCGATTCAAGAGTTAGTGCCGGAAATCGATGCCCACCTCGCCGAGCTGGCGCGCAGTCGCGATGTCTTTATTCTGGCGCCGAGTTTGCCCGTGGCCAATTCAGCTGGCGAAATCCAAAACCTTGCGCGCTTCCATTCGCCATCGGGGAAAAGTGCGGCGCAAGCCAAATTGGTTTTAACACCGTTTGACCGGGAAATTTGGGAATTGAGTCCGTCGCGCGTACAAACCTTATTTGAAACGCCTTTTGGAAAAATCGGCGTCGCCATTTGTTACGACGTGGAATTTCCGCTGCAAGTGCGCGCATTGGTGGAGGCGGGCGCGCGCTTGATTTTGTGTCCCTCCTGCACGGATACGGAAGCCGGCTATTGGCGCGTGCGCATCGGCGCCATGGCGCGGGCATTGGAAAATCAATGTGTTGTCGTGCAGTCGCCCACGGTGGGAAATGTCAGTTGGACCAACGCGCTCGACATCAATCGCGGCGCCGCCGGAATTTTTGCGCCGCCGGATATGGCGATATCCGCCAATGGCGTTCTTGCGCTCGGCACTATGGATCGCGCGGAATGGCTGAAATACACAGTGGACCTCTCTCGTCTTGAGGATATTCGCCAGCGTGGGGAAGTGCGCACGTTTAATGATTGGCCAAAACAAATGGCAGGGCCTGTGGATACAGTGGAGCTGAATTAGCTCCTTTTTTATTTGGGTAACCGTATGCCTAGAAAACCGATTTTAATTATTTCCGCCGGCAATTCATTTACGGACATTACTTCCCGTTATGGTGACTTCGGCGATTGGATTGCGGAGGGTCTTGGCGATGTCAATCCGCAGCATGTAAATGCAACGGCGGAAAAATTACCCGATCCAAATGCCATCGCAGGTGCTGTGATCAGCGGCTCTCACGCGATGGTGACTGATAGAGAACCTTGGAGTGAAGCGCTGGCAGAGTGGATCAGACAGGCAACTTCTGCTGGCATACCATTGCTCGGTATTTGTTATGGACATCAATTAATCGCCCACGCGTTAGGTGGGGCGGTGGGCTATAGGAGCGATGGCTTTGAGTTGGGCAGCCATTTAATTGAGTTGCAGGCGGAGGTCGATGACGACCCTTTGTTTAGCCAATTGCCGATGCAATATAACGCGCATCTGGTGCATGCCCAATCGGTGCTACAGCTGCCGTCGCAAGCAACCTTGCTGGGTTCAAGTGTCGGCGAACCGCATCAATGTTATCGCGTCGGTCAGCACGTATGGGGAGTGCAGTTTCATCCAGAATTTAACGAAACGGTGATGCAGCTTTATATCGACCATCTTTTACAGGATGGCAAAATTTC
>JBQGED010000150.1:0-12145 GCA_052039425.1 Sphingobacterium griseoflavum
ATGTCCCGGTCGTAAGGCTCGGGTTCAGGTGCTCGCGGATCGATAATGATCGCGCCGTAAAGACCGAGCTGCTCCTGGAAATGCGAGTGGCTGTGATACCAGTAAGTGCCGCTCTGGTTTAGCTTGAAGCGATACGTGAAAGTCTCTCCCGGTTTGATCCCGGCAAAGCTAAGGCCAGGAACGCCGTCCATCTCGCTGGGCAGAATGATGCCGTGCCAATGGATGGAGCTGTCCTGACGCAAATGATTGCGCACCGCAATCTCCACGCTGTCGCCTTCGCGCCAGCGCAATATGGGAGCGGGAACACTTTGGTTCACCGCAACCGCCGTGCGCGATTTCCCGGTGAAGTTGACCGGCAGCGAATCGATGGTCAGTTGGGTCTTGGTATCGGTGATTACAGCGGGCGCTGCCGGCGCTTTGCTCTCAGCGCCGGCAATGGATGGCAGTGCACTGGCGACACAAGCGGACGCCGCGCCCAGTACAAATCTCCGGCGTGACAAGGCAGCTGGAGGTGAAATAGTAAGCGGTGATTTCATGAAATGGCCTCTGAAGCAGGTGAATGACCTGGCCGACCTGCGGCCGGTTACGACAGACGCAATACGCCTGTATCAGAGGAAAATGGGCGGTCGATAGAGAGACGATATCGGGGCTTCGGGGACTGCGGAGCGATAAGTTTCCTGCGCAACTCCGGCGCGGGGAACATACGCAGAAATTACCCATTGGGAGGGCATTGAAGGCGCGCACCCCGCCATCGGGCAGAGCGCGCCGGCGCCGCAACAAGCGGGTCCAGAGGCGTGCGATGCAGATGAGTGGTCGGCAACGACCTCGGCGTCGCTGCCGTGGTGGTGATCATGACGGGAGTGATCGATGTGAACAGCTAAATGTATCGCTTCTTTTTTCTGCGCATGGCAGGGCATCGCTAAAGTCGCCAGCGGCTGGGCGAAAATCGCCAGCAGCATCAACGCCTTTAACCAGCCTCTGTACACTCTGCTCACCCTATATTTGGACCTGTCGATGCGGATCAGACCGGAATCCCAGTACGAGGTTCCGGGTCCTAGACCTTAGGCGGGAATCACCCGCACGCGAATGACATGCTTGACCTTGCGCAGCGCTTCAAGAGCAGCTGCGGGCGGCGCTACCGCGAGATCAAGAATGTTATAGGCCACCGCATCGCGACTTTTGTTGGTCATGTCGATAACGTTGACATTGTGCTCCGCGAAAATGGACAGCACATCACCCAATACCCCAGCGACATTGTCGTTGCTGAAGGTGATACGGGTTGTGCCATCAACACGCGCCATGGTGATCGCCGGGAAATTTACCGAGTTGGTGATATTACCGTTCTCGAGAAAGTCACGGATTTGATCCGCCGCCATCACGGCACAGTTTTCTTCGGCCTCTTCCGTACTCGCACCTATATGCGGCAGCGCGATCACGCCTTTGCGACCGATCAAAACCGGCTCGGGAAAATCGCAGACGTACTGACGCAATTTGCCGGCTTCCAGAGCGTGGACAATAGCTTCCGGATCGACAATGGATTCACGGGCGAAATTGATCAGGGACGCGTGCGGCTTCATAACAGCCAAAGTGTCTTTATTCAGCAGATGCTTGGTCGCGGCTATAGCGGGCACATGCAGAGAAACATAATCAGACGCCATCAGCAGCGCATTCAGACTTTCTTTACGCTGTACCTGATTGGGCAAACGCCAGGCCGCTTCAACCGACAGCGCAGGGTCGTAACCCAACACATCCATACCCAGTGCCAGAGCAGTTTCCGCCACCATGGAACCTATGGCCCCGAGGCCGACTACGCCCAGGGTTTTGCCCTTAAGTTCAGACCCGGCAAAGCGCTTCTTCTCTTCTTCCAGAAGCTTCGACATTTCCGCTGAATCGGTCATGTGACCGAGGGTTTCCACGAAGGCGCGGCTGCCGATGATGTCACGCGAACTCAGCAGCATGGCTGCCAGAACCAGTTCTTTTACCGCATTGGCATTGGCGCCCGGCGTATTGAACGCGACCACCCCAAGCTTGGTGTAATCCGCAACGGGCAGATTGTTAACGCCCGCCCCAGCGCGCGCGACCGCCAGCAGTGAAGACGGAACTTCTTCACCATGGAGCTTATGACTGCGCAGAATGTAGGCTTCTGGATTGCTGACCTCTGCGCCCACCATGTATTTTTCCGGCGCGAATCGACGCAGCCCTTTAGGGGCGATCTTGTTATAGGTTTTGATTTGAAACATATGCACTCCACAGCTGCCCGTTTCCACGGACTTGGTTCCGGCTTCAGATTTGTTAAGGCTGACAGGCAGCACAGAACGGAATCAGGATCCTCGCGACAGAATACAAGGTTATCTGTCGAGATTGTTTACACCCCATCCCGTAAAAATCCGTAAGCCATTGTTTTTACAGAGAATATCGACTTGGCCCGATTACTGCTTTTCCGGGCTTACCTTGCTGAAAGACTATTGCTGCGTTTTTCAGGACGGTAAAACCTTGTTTCTTCGATTCAGCCCCGGTTCTTCCGGGGTTTTTTTTTACTCAAAAAATGCGCCGCCATAACGGCGGCGCAAACAGTGATCAGGCAGAAGTGACCTTTTCGTAGGCCCAGGTAAGCCACGGCAGCAATGCCTGCACGTCAGCGGTATCAACGGTGGCCCCGCACCAGATGCGAATTCCCGGAGGGGCGTCACGATACGCACCTATGTCATAGGCCACGCCTTCCTTCTCCAGCAGTTTAACCAGAGCCTTCACCTGATCCGGTGTTGCTTTCATGGTGAAACACACGCTGGTATTGGACAGAGTTGCAGGGTCCTGGGCGAGAAATTGGATCCAGTCGTTGGCGGCCACGAACTCCTGCAGTACGCGCAGAGTCGCCTGGGATTTTTCAATCGCACCTTTGGTGCCGCCGATGCTGCGCAGCCAGGACAGAGCGTCCAGATAATCCGCCACGCACAGCATGGAAGGGGTATTAATGGTCTCACCGCGGAAGATGCCCTCTTCCAACTTGCCGCCTTTGGTCATGCGGAATAATTTGGGCATCGGCCATGGCGGAGTGTAGGACTCAAGGCGCTCCACTGCCCGCGGACCCAGCACCAGGACACCGTGGGCGCCTTCGCCACCGAGCACTTTCTGCCAGGAGAAAGTCACCACATCCAGTTTTTCCCAAGGCATTTCCATAGCAAACACTGCAGAGGTGGCATCGCAGATGGTCAAGCCTTCACGGTCGCTCGGAATCCAATCGCCGTTTGGCACTTTGACGCCGGAGGTGGTGCCGTTCCAGGTGAACACCACGTCGCGGGTGAAATCGACAGAGGTGAGGTCCGGCAGCAGGCCGTAGTCGGCCTCGATCACGCGTACATCTTTGAGTTTCAGTTGTTTGGTAATGTCGGTTACCCAGCCAGAGCCAAAGGACTCCCACGCCAGCACGTCGATACCACGGACGCCGAGCATGGACCACATGGCCATCTCCACGGCACCGGTATCAGAGCCGGGCACTATGCCGACACGGTAGCCCGCAGGCAGACCGAGGAGCTCGGCCGTTTCCACACATGCTTTTTCCAACATCGCCTTCCCCAGGCTCGAGCGATGCGAGCGCCCCAGCACTTCAAGAGACAATTTGCTGACGTCATATCCCGGGCGTTTACTGCAGGGACCGGAGGAAAAATTGGGGTTGGCGGGCTTTACTTGCGGTTGCATGCGCATCCTCAGCATTGGTTGATTAAAGCGGTCGGGCGTACCCGGATTTCTTGGAGTGTACGGACGGGGTGCGGCTTGACCGCGCCGCCCGCAAGGCGACGCATTATGCCAGCATCACGGCAAATAACCCAGAGAGCCCGTTGCCAGACTAGGGCTTGTACAAGTCCTAGTAGAGAAGAGAATAGAGCTTGCGCTGATACTCGACGGCCAGCGGATCCTTTTTGCCCAACACAGCCAACACGTCCGTGAAGATTTTGCGAACTTCGCCGTCGCGGGCGCCGATGTTTTTCTGCAGCAATTGATACAACAACTCCAGCGCTTCCTTGTGAAAGTCGTGTTGAGAATATTGGATGGCCAACTGAAACTTCACATCCTGATTCTCTGGATCCACTTCCAACTGTTGCTCCAACGCGTGAATCTCCGGCGCCTTCTCGGCGTTTTGCGCAAGCTCGAGTTTTGCCTTGGCCTGCTGGTAATCCGGCCCCTGGTCGGCAAGGCGAATTTTTCCCAGGATCTCTGCCGCCTCGGCGACGCGATTGAGCGCGATATAGGTTTCGGCCAGCGCGCAGGCGATATCCGCACGCTGGTTGGATGATGTGTAGGCCTCCTTCAGCGCGGCCAGTGCGCCAGAATTATCCCCTTCGCCCTGCAGGCGCAAACCTTCCGCCAGCTGTTTGTCCCAGGGCTTGGGCAGATATTTATCCAGGAGCTTACGCACTTCGGTCTCCGGCTGAGCGCCGACAAAACCATCAATGGGTCGACCATCTTTAATGATCATTACAGTAGGCAAACTGCGCACGCCGAACTGCGCCGCGATCATGCCCTGCTCGTCTGCGTTTACCTTCGCTAATAAAAAATCGCCGGCATACTCCTCCGCCAGCTTTTCCAAGATCGGCATAAGTGATTTACAAGGGCCGCACCAATCCGCCCAAAAATCCACCATAACCGGACGATTAAAAGATTCATCAATCAACTGTGCCTTGGCATTGGTTTCAGTGATGTCTACTTTGTAGGTCTGCACAAATACCTCTCCGCGTCGAATTGAAAAAACCAAGTATGGCGTTATGTACGCATTAGGAGAAGCCGAACGGCTGCCGCAAAGACGATTGTATCCAAAACACCCCCTGAGAAAAGCTTAAGTAAAATTTCGATTTCTAACCGTCTTCTAGACGGATTACGCGCCAAAATCAACCCAAGTATTGCGAAACGCGTCTCACAGGCATAGCCTTGGCCTTTCGAGAAACCCTCTGCGGCTTCATCCGCCAATTTGCCACAATCGCTGCAATATTAATTGTGCTGATAAGCGGAGCTTTATTTTCGGTATTCAGAATAGACAGGTAAATCCATGCTCTATCCCGCCATGCCCGCTTTACCCACTGCACTCACTCCACCTATCACTAAATTTGTTTTTGCCGCCACAGAATGTTTATAAGCGCTGTGGCTCGCCCCGTTTCAGATTCGGCCATCAATTTTTGCCTACAGGAATATTTACTCGCTTTTTCCCCCATCACATTTCAGTTGGTTAACAGGAGATAACTCATGAGACTTGCATTAGTAACCGGAGGCACCAGAGGCATAGGCGCAGCCATTTCTGTTCGTTTAAAAAATGCGGGCTACCGGGTAGTCGCCAATTACTGCGGCAATGATGCTGCCGCAAACGCATTTCGAGACGAACACGATATTCCGGTCATGAAATTTGATGTATCGGATTTTGCCGCCTGTCGTGATGCTATAGATCAGATCAACCGTGATCTTGGCCCGGTGGATGTGCTGGTCAACAACGCTGGCATCACCCGCGACAGCACTCTGCAAAAAATGACGGAAGAGGCCTGGCACCAGGTAATCGATACCAACCTCACCTCTTGCTTTAATTTGTGTCGCCTCGTGATCGACCAAATGCGCGAGCGCAATTTCGGTCGCATTGTGAATATCAGTTCGATTAATGGTCAGGCCGGCCAATACGGTCAAGTCAACTACGCCGCCGCCAAAGCGGGTATCGCCGGTTTTTCCAAAGCACTTGCCCAGGAAAACGCCAGCAAAGGGATAACCGTCAATACGGTTGCACCAGGCTACATTGCAACGGAAATGGTGCGCGCCGTACCGGAGAAAGTGTTGGAAAAAATAATCGCGAAAATTCCGGCGGGCCGCTTGGGCGAAGCGGATGAAGTGGCGCGCTGCGTGGAATTTCTGGCGGCGGATGCCTCGGGATTTATCACCGGCTCCACCCTTTCAGTGAACGGCGGCCAATATATGTGCTGATGCGAAGTCAGTCATTCGCATAAGAAAAAGCCCCGAATATTCGGGGCTTTTTCATTTAACGCAATTTGTTTAAAGCAGTTTGCCGCTTTTTCCATCCGAGGCAGCGCCGGATTTTGCAGCTTGCTCCGCTTTGCCGCCGTCCACTTTGGACGCGAGCGGCACAGCCTTTTTGTCTGTTTCTGCGTCTTTACCTGAACTGGCGGATTTTACCGCATCAGCAATAGGTTTTACCGGTACTGGTGGAGCAGCCACTTTAGCTGGCGCTTTTACCGGGGCTGACGCAGGCGTGGCGGCCGCAACAGGCGCCGTCGCTTTCTTAGCAGAGGCTTGCGCCTTTTTCGCAACGGCGGTGGCTTTCTCCGCGACGTTTTCTGCCGCATCTTTTAACACCGCTCCGGCTTCAGGCGCGGTTTTTTGCAGGACTTCTGTGATTTTCTGATTGGTGTCGAGCAATATACCCTGGGTATCCTCGATCATCTCCCGCATGCTGCCGCTGACATTTTCCCAGTACTCCTGTTGCAGCTTCCATACACCCTCAAAATTTTTCTGCGCCGGAATACTTTGCAGCGCGGTCACGCCCTGGTTCCACACATCCGTCAATATGGAAGTCTGTTTTCTCGCCAAGGTTTCTGCGGCTTGGGTCTGGAGCGCCCAAATCTCCCCAACAGGTTTTAAAAAACGTTCTGTTTGCTCGAATACTTTCTCGTACATGGTCATTGCCTCCAGCTGGTATATAGCTGATATACGTCACGACGGAAAATCCACAACAACCGGTTGAACCCGGAAGAGCCAGTACATTCAATCCTTTCGTTAAGGTGCACCCGAACATAAAAAAGCCTGACTCAGGCCAGGCTTTCGGGAATGTACCCGTAGGATGAGGACTTGCTAACGTCTCGCCGATGATTAAACGGCGGAGGAACGTTTAAAAACGTCGCTGACTTTCTCTTGGTTAGAGGTAAATGTCTCGTAAGCTTCTGTGGAAGCGGCAATCCATTTCTCTTGCAGGTTTTCCACGAACGCTTTTTGAGTTTGGTAAATGCCGGAATAATCTTTTTGAGTGCTAAGTTCTTTAGCGAAAGCAATGCTGTCATTGACGAAGTCTTTGAAAAACGCAGTTTGCTTTTCAGCGGCGACTTCAAGAATTTTGGCATTTAGAGTCATCAACTCGCTCATGGGCTTTAAAGCGGATTGCGTCTGCTCAAATAGTTTTTCGTACATTGAGTGATCTCCAACTGATAAGACAGGGGACGAAGCCCATATTGCTGCAATGCAATATGGGCTTAGTGTAGGCACCTGATGGAGAGGAATCAACGATTTGCTGCGTCGCACAATCTCATTTTTAGATTTTTTGGCTATAAAAAGATGAAACTTAAGGTCCTTCACGATTATTTTCAGGACTGTCATCTCCGCTATTGTCATTCGAACTCTGCGAAGGTCGCTTGACACCGCCACCGAGCGGATCAAACACCGCAAACTGGCGCCATAAGTTCATATTATTTTCCATTATCTTGTTAAACGCCCCGAGGGGTGAGCTGTCGATCAGGCCAGACATAGCGCTTTGGATGGCGTCCTGCCGCTCCAGGAACATAGCGACGCTCTGCTCCAGATACTGCCGCATAAACGTTTGCATGTTACTGTCGTAAAAACGGATCAACTGCTTGAGCACAGTTTGTGTCAGCACGGATTGCTGGTCGTTGGATTCCTGCTCTGTGATGATTTGCAGCAAGATACTTTTAGTGAGATTTTCACCCGTTTTGGAATCCACCACTTCGAATTCCTTGTGATTCATAACCAGCTCTTTAATCGCATCCAGGTTCACATACTGGCTCTTGGATGTGTCGTACAGGCGGCGATTGGGATACTTTTTAATCGTTATCACAGCAGATCTCATGTTTGGCCAATCGGCCGGCGACGATGGCGCGCCGGAAGTCTGCCTGAAGTATAACAGCAGATCTTAAGGCGAACCGGCGCAGCCACCTCGCGGCGGAGAACCGGTTAAACAAAGGGCTCCGCAGTGGTCTCTGCCTCAGTCGAAACAAAACTGCGTTCCAGGCGAACCTGTACATAGTTACCAGGCGCGTCAGCCAGAGGTGGGTGAGCTTGGCTTCCTGGTTTCCGCGCTGGACGCTTGTCACCGGAGCGAGCGAGGAGCCACTCACGCCAGTCCAACCACCAAGAGGTATTGACCAATTTGGCCTGAGCCAACCAATCTTCCGGATTTTGTGGTCTGCCTTGCTCACACACCCAATGTCCGTATTTACCTCGCGCTGCAGGGTTTACGACCCCCGCCACATGTCCGGATTCCGTCAAAACAAAACGGACATCGCCGCGCAGCAGCGCCGCGCTGCGATAAGCCGCCTGCCATAACACAATGTGATCCGCCTGCGCTGCGAGACAATAAGTGGAAATATCGATGGTTGCGATGTCTATCGCTACATCGCCGATACGCACAGCGCCAGGTTCGCGCAGACGATTACCGATATACATTTCATTAAGGTAGAACAGATAGGCGGCGGCAGGCAGATTGGTGGAATCGCTGTTCCAATACAGAATATCGAACGGCACTGGATCTTTACCCTTCAGATAGTTCTCCACGAAAAATGACCAAAACAGATTGTTTTCCCGCAGCAGGCTAAAGCTAAGGGCGAGAATGCGTCCATCGAGATACCCCTTGGCTTTGATGCTCTGTTCAATCATCGGCAGCATTTGCGCATTCAAATAATTACCGACTTCACCCGGCTCAGAAAAATCGAACAGCGTCGTCAACAAAGTCAGCGATTGAATGCGCTCGTCGCCTCGGGCTTTGAGATACGCCTGAGCCATCCCCAGCAAAGTGCCACCCACACAGTAGCCGGCAACATTGATTTTTTCGCTTTGTGCAACGTCTTCCACCACGTTCAAAGCGGCGATGACGCCGTCAAACATGTAATCTTGAAAATCTACGGAAGCGTAGGATTCGTCGGGATTCACCCAGGAAATCATAAAAACATCAAAGCCCTGCTCTACCAGCCACCGCACCAGGGACTTTTTCTCATCGAGATCGAGAATGTAATACTTGTTAATAAATGGCGGCGCTATTAGCAGTGGCACTTTGTGTACTTCATCCGCCACCGGTGCATAGTGCAGCAATTCAATCAGATGATTACGAAAAATCACTTTGCCGGGGGTGGCGGCAAGGTCTTTGCCAAGGCGAAACGCGTGCATATCCACCTGGGTAATTTTGAAGGCTTCTGCAGGACTGTTTTCCAAGTCGCGAATAAAGCGATCGATACCGCGCGCAAGACATTCACCTTCGGTCATCAGAATTTCGCGACACACCTCAGGATTGGTCAGCACGTAATTCGTAGGTGCCATGGAATTAATCAGCTGCCGCGTATAAAAGCGCACCTGTTCGCCGAGTTTCTGATCCTCGAATTGCAGCGCATCCACCATTTGCTGCATGAATTCAGCATTTAATAAATAAGCCTGCTTGACGTAATTAAATGCTGGATTGCCCTGCCAGTCTGGATCACTAAAGCGCTTGTCGCCATCGGCTTCACGAATCAGCGGATCCTGCATTTCGCCGAGGAAAGCGCGGGTTGCATTGTGCCAAAGGCGCTGTTGCTTCTCCAGAAACTGGATCTGCTGTTGCAGAAAAGTGCGCGCATCCAGTTTAACAGCGCCTGTCAGAGCCTGGCTCATGGACTGAGCTGGTAAAAAAGGATTGATCGCTGTAGGAATTTGATGACTGAGCAGGCGTTTGATCACCTCCTGCATCATCATATTGAACTGCGCGCCGCAGTCGTTGAGATATTGCAGAATCTGTGCGGAGTCCTGTTGCGTCACAAATGTGTCCCCGAATTAACGTATGGTCCAACCGCCATCCAACACCAAGGTCTGCCCCGTCATATTGCGGGCGGCGTCGGAAATCAAAAAATTCACACTAGCGCTCAATTCCGTCATTTCGATAAAGGCTTTTTTCGGCATGGGTTCCAGCATGATGTTATTAATTACATCCGCCTCGGAAATGCCGTGCTCCAGCGCCTGTTGGCGAATCTGATTTTCCACCAAAGGTGTTTTGACGTAGGAAGGACAAATGGTGTTGATGGTGATATTGAATTCTGCGGTTTCCAGCGCAATCACTTTAGCAAAACCCAACAGGCCGTGTTTTGCCGCAACGTAGGCGCTTTTATAGGGCGATGCCACCAGCGCATGAATGGAACCAATATTGACGATGCGGCCAAAATTGCGGGATTTCATCTGCGGCAAAAAACCGCGGGTGAGCATGGCGGGCCCCACCAACAATACATCTGTCAACAGCCGCCATTTATCTGCAGGAAAAGATTCTAGTTTGGCGACATATTGCAATCCGGCGTTATTGACCAGAATATCGACTGAAACCTTATCGACCAAAGCATCTATATCGCTTTGCTGACTGACGTCCAGTTTGTATCCCTGCGCTGCCAAGCCTTCCTGGCGCAGATTTTCCGCCGCCGCTTCGGCGGCGGTGAGATTGAGGTCCGTGACCAGAACCTGGTGACCCGCGCGCGCCAGATCAGTGGCAATCGCTTTGCCGATGCCACTGCCCGCACCTGTGACCAGCGCCGTTCTTTGTGCCGCCATAAAACCTCCTCTTCAACAATTGAAAGAAAGAGCCGCGCCCGGCGCGGAACAGTTTGCCGGGCCAACGCCCGGCGATTTCAGGGACCACTAAGGTTTGTACTGATTCAATAAGGTCTTTACTTGATTAACCAGTTTCGGACTGCCTAGCTCCACAGACGCGTCGTCCCACTCGGTCAGATGCCATACTACCTGCCATTCAATTTGGTCACCGGGAGGAATGACCGTGTATGCGCCCTGCTGCTCAATTTCGATATAGGTATGGTATTTGTCGCCATGGGCATAGATTTCCACCTCCGCCTCACCTGGCGCGGTCAGCTCCGCCGGCACAGGATCAAATTGCTTGACCAGCAACAGGCCGGTATTGAGGTTGGCCAACCAGCCGGTGGAACCGTTGGCAAAGATTTTTTCGTGGTGCGCCTGCTGCTCAGGACGGTAGACATGCCAATAAACGCCATGGACGTGTTCAACCTTACCCGTCGACTGCGGCAGCGGCTCAAGCATACCGGTGTAGAAAGTGACACCGCCGCTGATGCGACTGATTTCCCAGGCCGCGTATTGCACTGCTGCATCGCCACGATTGCGCATGGTGTAGGTGGCCACCATACGTCCTTTATGCAAGCGAAAATGTTTGACCAGTTGCAGTCCTGTCTGCTGACAAACCGCGCTCTCCAGCAAAATTTCGCCTTCTCGCTTGACCACCGAATAAGGCGCCTTATCCAAAATGTACGGCGGTGGCCAGCCCCACGCGCTTTGTGGGCTCGGCCAGAAGGTGGAGCCGATCTCCGGCTTGCCGGTCGCCAGCGCATTGCGCCCGTTAATGCTGTATTCAATGACGTGCCCGCCGAGATTGGCATCGACGGCAACCCGGTGGGGTCCTTCTTCGAGGACGAGCAAAAGACTGACCATGTAATGGTTTACCTGATTCGCGTTTGAGATGAAGTTTTTAGAATCGAGCCTCGGCTCAGAACGGCGCAAACGCTAACACCCGCTTCCCTAAGCCGCAAGCTGAGCGAGCGCTTTGGCACCCAGAACCGCAAGCCAAGCAGATGCCGCAACAGGACTTAGTCGACGTTTTATAGTCCAATCGTCCATTTCTATCGAAACAAGGCTCGGAAAGCTCAAATGTCGCCCGAGTCTGTAGTATGATGCCCGCGTTTTTTTGGGCAGCGGTCGGACATCGCACGGATATCCCGCCGCTCTATGCATCCCGTTGTGGTGTTGCTCGAAGGACTTGCAACCGGAAGATGATGAGCAGTGAAAGACGCCATCCGCTCACCAACCTTCCGGCCACCTGTAAGCAGACCACGCGGGGTCGCCCTACCCAATTTTCATCGTGATCACAGCCGACCAATAGCCTTATTGCGCGGGTTATTTCGCGGCGACCAGCGGTCGCACTGCGGCAAACCCGACACCCGCTATCGCGACATGGTCGGCACAAGAGATTGCACGGGAAAAACCCTTAAAGGGGCCATAACGTAAACATCCACCAAACATCCACGGATGGAACACAGCTAAAACCGTCATAGAAGGTAAAGACAATATGAAATTTGGTCATTTTGACGACGTCGCTCGCGAATATGTCATTACG
>JBQGED010000151.1:0-8129 GCA_052039425.1 Sphingobacterium griseoflavum
GCGGAGCCTGGCGACCTTCTCGAAGTGGATATACTCGATATAGGAACCTTCGCCGAAAGTCTATGGGGGTTCAACGGATTTTTTTCCAAAAAGAATGGCGGCGGCTTTTTAACGGAACATTTTCCGGAAGCACAAAAATCCATCTGGGATTTCAACGGCATGTTCACCAAATCCCGCCACGTGCCCAAAGTAGAATTTGCCGGTTTGATTCACCCGGGCTTGATTGGCTGTCTGCCCTCAAAAGCCCTGCTCGACGAATGGAACAAACGCGAAAAAGCCCTTTTTGATACCGCGCCGGAAGCGGTACCACCGCTTGCCACCATCCCCTACGCGGAAACCGCGCATATGGGCCAGTTAAAAGGTGAAGCAAAAGAAAAAGCCGCAGCGGAAGGCGCGCGCACGGTGCCACCGCGGGAACACGGCGGCAACTGCGACATCAAGGATTTATCCCGCGGCTCCAAAATTTATTTCCCTGTTTATGTCAAAGGCGCCGGCCTGTCCATGGGGGATTTGCATTTCAGCCAGGGCGATGGCGAAATTACATTTTGCGGTGCCATCGAAATGGCGGGCTGGATTCACCTGCGCGTAAATCTGATTAAAGACGGCGTAAAAAAATACGGCATTAAAAACCCGATTTTCAAGCCCAGCCCGATTGCGCCGAAATACGACGACTACCTGATTTTCGAAGGTATCTCCGTCGATGAAAAAGGCAAACAACATTACTTGGATGTGCATATCGCCTATCGCCAAGCTTGTTTAAATGCAATCGAATATCTCACCAAATTCGGCTACAGCAAAGCGCAAGCCTACGCGATATTGGGTACAGCGCCGGTGCAGGGGCATATCAGTGGCGTGGTCGATATTCCCAACGCCTGTGCCACTTTGTGGTTGCCGACGGATATTTTTGAATTCGATGTCAAACCCAATGCGAGCGGCCCAGTTAAATCCATCGATGATTCCGTACAGGTGCCACTGGCGCCGGATCTTTAAAACAGAGAGTGCATCATCCATAAATGTAAACCACCCAAGGAAGGGTAACTATTGGAGATTACACCATGCCTGTATACGACTATCGCTGCCGCGAACACGGCGTTTTTTATCAACTGCAAACCATGGACAATCACGATAAGCCCATGGAGTGCCCCGTATGCGCGCAATTAAGCCCGCGTATCATAATGGTTCCGCCGGATTTATTATTGATGGACCAGGATAAAAGACTCGCCTGCGCCACCAACGAAAAAGCCCGCCACGAACCTCTTATCTCCAACGGAGACCGACGACAACACGACCAGCACCACCGCAAACATTGCGGCTGCGATCATGACATAAAAAAATCCAAACTCTTCTACACCGCCAAGGGCGAAAAAATGTTTCCCTCCATGCGCCCCTGGATGATCAGCCACTGATTCCTCATCACACACATTGACCACAGAGCACGGCAGTTCCCCCGCTGAGAGGCGGGGGTTTTTTAAATGGTGATATCTTCCAGCGGACTGCGTGTTCCGGCAAAGTGGCTTCCCATTACATGCGTATAAATCTGCGTTGTCTTCACGTCGCTGTGACCCAACAGTTCCTGCAGATTTCTGATGTCATAACCGCTTTCCAGCAAATGTGTTGCAAAGGAATGGCGAAAGGTATGGCAGCTCACTCGTTTATTGTCCAGTCCCGCTGCCAAAACGGCATATTTTAGCGCCTTTCGTACAACCGTCTCATGTAAATGGTGACGGCAAAGCACACCCCTTAGAGGGTGCGGGCAAATTCCCGCGGACGGAAATATGTACATCCACGCCGCCGACTTAAATGCATTGGGAAATTTCTTGGCAAGTGCATTAGGAAGAGAAGGCCCTATGCCTTTCTTATTATCCTTCTGCTGCTGCAACAACGCGGCCTCGATTGACTTATTCAGCGGCTCCACCGCTTTAGGGCTCAGTAGAGTTTTGCGATCTTTATTGCCTTTGCCACATCTCACCGTAATTGCGAGCCGATCAAAATGAATATCCTGCACACGTAGACGCAAACATTCACTGATGCGCAGGCCGCTGCCATATAGCAGAGAGACAATTAACCTGTCGCGGGGATTGAGCTACCGCAGAATGGCAGCAACTTCTGCTTTACTTAACACAGAAGGCAAATGCCGTGGTTTAGTCGCCAGCTCGAACCCCAGGTCGCCTAGCTCTACCTTCAGAACCTTTTGGTATAAGAACGCCAGAGAATTGAGTGCAACCTTCTGGGTGTTGACGGCCACATGGCGCTGTGTAGCAAGGTGGGAAAGAAACTCACGTATCTCCGGTGGCCCCATCTGGGCAGGGTGGCGCTTGCTGTGATACAAGATGTAGCGCTTGATCCGCAACAGATACGTCTTCTCAGTGCGGATGCTGTATCCCAAAAACCGGATCTCATCGCGAACCTGCTGCAGGAACGGACTGTTCATAGCGGATAACCTCCATGTTGATGCTGCTGTATATATATACAGTTTTGCGCGTTGTTTGCAATGGTTTGCTCAGAAACAGCTCTAGCGAATGCGCGGATATCTGCTTGCAGGATTAGGAATTTCGTTTATCTTCAATAAGATGTGTGTACAGACTCGGCGATATCGAGCATGCACAGGGACGATATCCAGCATGCGCATAGCTGTTCTTGGGCAATGAAGCCTTATGGGCTAGATATTGTTTAGCAGTCAGCATGTTAGCGAAGAATCTTAAAAACCATATGAGCATGATATCGCGCATGCGCAGTATTAAAATGTTAGCTGATTTCATGAAAATGAATGGTCTATTTAGAAGAATTACAATTATGATTGCAGCGTTTGTTGTGACCGCATGCATTTTTTTGGCAATGGCATGGGCCGTCGCCCCTCGACCGCTATTCGACTATTATGTAATTAAATGTTTTCCGCGCTGGAATGAGCTCGTACTGAAATCTTGTGATTGTTGGTTCTCGGATAGGTCGATAGATATAAAAGAAACAGAAAATGGTCTTGGGTGTAATATTGTTACTTATCATGACCTAGTGGAAAAACCGTTACCAAAATGCAACTAATTGGTAGTTTCACGGCAGCTAACAAGCGACTGTGATCTCAAGTCAACCGTCTGCAATCAATTCTTTAAAAATAAATTAAGCCGCTTGCCAGCGCCTTCCATCTCTGACCATGGCGTTCAAAATGGTCATCATCTTTCTCATGCAGGCGGTTAGCGCAACTTTTTTATGCTTCCCTTCAGCGACCAATCGATTGAAGAATTTCTTCATCACTGGATTATGCTGAATAGCGGACATCATCGCCATGTACAACATTGTTCGTATTGGCGCTCGGCCACCTTTGATGCGCCGCTTGCCTTTCATTTGACCGCTGTCTCGATTGTACGGTGCAAGTCCGCATAAAGCGCCGACCTGGCGAGCGGTTAAAGTCACGAAGTCAGGTCTGGTCGAAGAAGAAACACATAACCCGGAATTCACATAAATGGTGCAAAGGCGTGATAAGGCTGCACAAAAAAGGGCGTCAAAATGCTTCGGTTGCAGGTGGTGTGCGATACTTTCCGGGGCGGACATCGTGCTTTAGTTGCCAAATCTGGGCGGATAAAAATAATAATAAAATTATTTCTATTTAAGAAAAAATAGAGATGGGCAAGTATCTTTTTGCAGTTCTATAATCGCGGCAATGTAGCATTGTTTTGGCTCTGCTCCGTTTGGCGGTACATAGACATGAATTTTTTTTCCATGCTCCCCTCATGCACCAAAATAGAATTTGCTGAGACGGCAACCAGACCGGCAAATTCGCAATTTACCCCTAATCCAGAGCAGCTAATGGATGGCGCTGGTATCAAACCGTTCAAGTTTAAGGAGCGGGACGGCACTTGCGTGCATAGACTGACATTGCCAGACGGCAATTTTTTTCTTAAACGCTATCCGGGGCCAAGTTGGCGGAAAATCATAAAATGCTTTGCGCTCGGCCGACGACCTGCAACTATGGCGTCAGACGAATATCGAGCCGCAAAGCTTTTACAATCCAAGAATATTCCCATATTGAATGCCGTGGCTTGGGGTGAGCGGCGTGTATTGGGAATTTGGCCAACCGCTAACTTTATTCTGTCGGAAGAGGTAAAGGGGGCGGATGTTACCAGCATGGTTCATCAACGAAGCGATGGGCTAATGCGCCTTAAATTGCTTAAAGCAAGTGCAGCTTTAGCGGCAAAAATGCATGCTGAAAATTTGTTTTTTCCGTTCCGCCCAAACGATTTGTTATGCCTGAATCCACAGGCCGATACAGGGCGGGATTATCAACTCGTCATCATAGATCCGGATGTCAAAGGAAAGCCGCTGAAACCTAAAGCATTTTCCGAGGCGGCGGCCTGTGAGGCTCTTAGCTACTCTGCCTATATGATGTTGCGTTGCCGGATTCAATTGTTAGGGCGCGATGAATATCGCGCGTTTATGCGGGCTTATAAGAAAATGCTCAAGATAAATAAAATCCAGCTGTCCAGTCATTTCGGCAAGCTTTTCCGGCGCCACCTGAATAGGCTGCTTACACGTCATTATGAAGATCCGTTTTTGGTCAAAACTTTTCCATATGTACCGGCTCACGTATTGGCTCCGTTAGCAGCTGTCAGCTTTGACGTGTCGACTGAGCCCCTTACAGAACTCAACTGAGAAAACCTGATCCGGTTACGTAACGGCTTGCTGGCGCTAATTTTTGGCGTAGCCCAAAATCGCTGGCCCCATTGCTTGCAGTGAAAGGCTGCGGCTAACGCCGCCGAGGTTAACCGCTTCTCTGGGCATGCCGTATACCACGCAGGAGGCTTCGTTTTGTGCGAGAGTGGTGGCGCCAGTGTCGAAAAGTTCTTTCATGCCTCGTGCTCCGTCGTCGCCCATGCCGGTCAGAATAATTCCTAATGCATGAGAACCTGCTGCACGCGCTACGGAGCGATAAAGCACATCCACGGAAGGGCAGTGGCGGCTGACCGGAGGGCCGGGGCTTACGTCAACAATATAGTGATTATCTGCGCGTTTCAGCGTCATATGTTTGCCGCCTGGGGCAATTAATACCCGTCCTGGTTGTACTTTATCTCCGCGGCTGGCCTCCAGAATTTCCATTGCGCAAACGGAATTCAAACGCTCCGCAAAAGCTGCGGTAAATTTCTCTGGCATATGTTGCACCACTACTATGCCCGGCGCGCTGGCCGGTAAGGATTTCAGCAGAACTTCCAATGCCTGGGTGCCTCCAGTGGACGCGCCAATGGCGACGACTTTTTTTGTACCGTCACCGCAGCTTGATACCGCAAATGGCTTCTTGATTTGCGAAGGTGTTGGTTGAGGTTTGGCTGTGGGCGGCTGAGAGACGTTACTGATCGCACCCCCGGAAATATTTTTAATTTGTGCTTTGGCAGCTGCGCGGATTTGATTGGCCAGTTCCGCGCCGCTTTCCTGTAAAAACTGCCGCAGGCCGCTGGTGGGTTTTGCCGCAATGCCAACGGCGCCCGCAGCCAGTGCCTGCATGCTGGTCTTGGTGCCTTTTTCGGTTAAGGTCGAGCAGATGACCACGGCCACGGGGCGTTCACTCATTAACTTCCGCAAAAATGTAATGCCGTCCATGCGCGGCATTTCTACGTCCAGGACCAAAACATCCGGCCACTCCTTTTGCATTTTCTCTAATGCAAAAATAGGATCGGCTGCGGTGCCAATGATTTCAATATCGGGAAATTCCGAAAGCACCGCGGCCAAAACCTGACGTACAGTAGCGGAATCATCCACAATCATTACACGGATTTTATTCATAAGAATATCGCTTATTATTTTCTCTGCTCAGTGGTAGGAGCGGATCGATTCTTACACTGGAGACATGTGCAACGGGGATAGGCGTAAATCGTATCCAGACATCGCCAGTGGCAATGTCAAAGCGAACCTGGCGACTCCCCCATCCACCGGTATGCTCGGCTGTTAAAGACCAGCCTGCCTGATGAATCAATTTTTTGGCGATTTCGATATTGCGCTCGGGCAATATTCCATCGATGGCGGATAAGGACAACATGGAGCCGCCGCCGAACAGCTTGGCTTCAAAGTCATGGGGGCGACAACCCGCGCGTTTAATATCTTTTAACATCAGCGCGACAGCTTCGTCGGCATAACGCCCGTCCAGGCCCTCTTGTATTTTTGTCGGCGCGCGTTGCGGCAGCATGATATGGCACATGGCGCCCAGCTTTTGCTTGGGGTTCCATAGTGTTATGGCGACGCAGGAGCCGAGCAATGTGCGAATGCGGGTATCAGCTCCCCCGAACCAGCAATCGCCGGGTTGCAAAAAAATGTCAATTACCGGTTCCAGATCGCTCATTTTATTTTCCGATAGATCGACGGACCTAATGGCTTCAGCTCAGAGAAAATGCCATATAACGTTTCTGAGTGACCTATGACGAGATGGCCGCCCGGTTTTAATTTACCAAGCAAGCGTGAAACAACGGCGTGTTTGGTATCTTGCTGGAAATAAATCAGTACGTTGCGTAGAAAAATCACATCAAACATACCGATATCGGGCAGGTTTTCATTGAGATTAATATTGTCGAATTGCACCTTGCTCATCAATATTGGGTCAATTTTCAATTGGCCTTCCTGCTGTCCCACACCTTTTAAACAATAAGCCTTGAGATATTCCCGAGGAATTTCCTCTGCAAGATGTATCGGATAAAGACCGGCGCGAGCCACTTCCAAAACTTTATTGCTGATATCCGAGCCGAAGACCTCCCAGCCGTTATGGCCCAGCTGGTCGTGCAACAGCATGGCGATACTGTAGGCCTCCTGACCGGTGGAAGAGGCCGCGCTCCAACACCGGAATTTCTGCTGTCGTGAGATATTCGGCAAAATCTGTTGCTGCAGCCAGGTGAAATGTTTTGGCTCGCGGAAAAAGTGGGTTTCGTTGGTGGTCAATAAATCCACCGCCAATTTTAGTTCGCTCTGGTCCCGGCCAAGCAGGGCGAGATATTCCCCATAGGAATTGAGTTGATAATGTCGCAGGCGTTTATAAAGACGGCCACAAATCAACGGTTTTTTCGCCTCGGTCATATGAATGCCGGCGATGGAACGCAGTATTTTCTGGAGTTTGAGAAACTCCGGCTGATGCAGTGGCACGTTGGTAGCGCCGGCATTCATGTATTGCAGATTAACCATGCTGTTCATCGATAGTTCACACCGGTTCTGCCATTTGCAGCTGGGCGACATGGTCTACCGACATCACGTTGTCAACGTTGAGCATAATGATAAATGCAGTACCCAATTTACCCATGCCGGCGATGCAGTCCGGGCTGATGCCAGTGCCGAACGCCGGTGCTGGCTCGATGTTATCGGCGGAAATATCGAGTACGGCGATAACCGCATCTACAATCACACCGACAACCAGAGATATTTCTTGATGCTGTAATTCCAGAATCACGATACAGCTGCGCGGATTCAGCTGACTCGGTTTATTCCAGAAGCGGCTGGAAAGATCAATCACCGGAACCACCGCTCCGCGCAGGTTGATCACCCCCCGAATAAAGTCGGGCATCAGCGGCACTTTGGTTAAATGCCCGTATTCAATAATTTCTTTGATGTGCAAAATGCCGATGGCAAATTGCTCACCTGCGAGCTTGAATGTCAGGTATTGGCCGGCCTGCAAGTCTTGCTCGTTGATCTCTTTTTTGGCGATCGCAGCCATGATCAGTTCCTCACCTTAAAAGCGCACGAAGTCAGATGAGTCACCCGTTGAAATTGACGAGGTTCTTTGCGGTTTATTGGCGGATTTCCTGCCGGTGGACGCGGACACCGCGCCATTAACCTTAAAGAAACTCATCAGCTGTTGCAGCTGCTCAGCTTGGCCATTCATTTCTTCTGCAGTTGCCGCGAGTTCTTCCGAGGCGCTGGCACTTTGTTGTGTGGCAGCACTGATCTGGCTCATAGCGGCATTAATCTGCATAACACCGGTATTTTGTTCTTCGCTGGCGGCGGCAATTTCCTGCACCAGGTCAGAGGTTTTCTGAATATCCGGCACCATTGTTTTGAGCAGTTCACCAGCCTGTTCAGCGGTGCCTACCGATGAGCTGGCGAGGCCACTGATTTCCTGCGCGGCAACTTGCGAACGCTCAGCCAGTTTACGCACCTCTGCAGCC
>JBQGED010000152.1:0-5241 GCA_052039425.1 Sphingobacterium griseoflavum
GGGGGGTTGCGAATAGGAAAGTAAGGAGTACGGAAACGAGAAAGCATTTTTTTAATGTCAGCATGAAAATTCCGAGATGTCTGTCAGCGTTAAGGGGGAACGGACATTGGTTGAGTGCCAAGGTTCCTAGCGTAGCTCGCGGGTTGGGATGAAAAAAGGGCGGCTTGTTATCGCCGCCTTAAGAGGCTCTCGCAGGATGAGAGAGATTTACCTTGAAGCGCTGATTTGGATTTGCGGGGCCTGGTGTTCCGACGGATCTGGCAATTCAGCCTCTCCGGGCAGAAAGAACGCGATAGCAGCGGACGGCAAGGTGATGATGGCGGACCACCAGAGGAAACGGCGTTTAAGCGCCTGAATAATTTTGGTTCGAAGGCTTCGCAGCAAAAGCGGCGGCTCACCGCTTTTTGGCTGGGGTGAGATGAAATCTGCTGTAGTGGAGTGAAGTGGAGGATTATCAAATTCCACGCTGCCCACGCTGGAAATATGCAAATTCCAATAACGCTCGCGAAATCCCTGCATCAGTTCTGTTTCGCTGGTGGAAAGACTTTGTTGGGGGTAATAAAACGTCACCGACAGGCGATTGTCGTGGGCGTGCTGGATGAGGGGTTCCGCTGATCGGAGTTTATCCCCAATATCTCTAACGGGCCGGACGTTGTTGTTCCGATCTATCTCGCCAGTCGCGAGAATCAATGAATTGCATTCGTCATCCTGCCCATCTGCTTTATCAATGGCGTCTGTTTTATCAACGGCGAGAGCTTGCTGATGAAACAATTGGTGGCCGATATAGATACCCAGTTGCCAGCCTCGTTTCGGCTCGATGTTGTTATCCAGTTGCACCTCATAGCGGTCCACCAGGGTGTGATGGGCAATGACCCCGGTGTCCAGACAGACAAAATCATGATATTCGTCGCTGATGGAAGCTTTTTTACTCAGCGTACTAACGAGTGCAACACTCAATTTGAGGTCAGGCGCTTCGGTAATGCGCATGATACGCACCGGCCCCTGATTGGTTGCGATATAAACTGCTGACTTGTTTTTTGCCACGTTTTGACCTGGGTGTTTGGATCATTCCGTTCAGTCCCGCAGCCTGTCTTGGGCGCGCAATACCTTTGAGTGCAAATGCGTTGCACTCGATCTGTGTTTCGCTCCGTGAGACTGAAATAACTTTGAATTTGCTGTTTCTTCGGAAGTAAACGCGCTTGGTAGTGACTTATCGAGAAGTCTGCATGCCGGCTGTAGCGACTTCCCTGAGGCGGTGTCCAAATGGCTGGATTAGATGCCGGGTGAGAGCGACGTTGCTTTTTATGTGAGAGCCTTTCACATGATCCGGGCGTTAAATATTGGTGTTATAGGCCGCGGAAAGGTCTGATGATAGGAAGGTGGCGCAGCCCACACAATGTGGAAAATTCCACCTTCTCAGGTGGGGGTGTATTTGGTAGGGGAAGGATTTTGGTCTAAAAGGCGTGCGATATTCAACAGTCCCGCTTCGTACATCAGAGTGTCGCGTGTGACGTTGCCGAATTTTTTGCGCAGACTTTTGATCACACTGTTGGCAACGTATTTGTAGTCCAATTCCAGTTCCAGACAGACGGCTTTCAGATTGCGCCCTTTGGCCAGTTCACACAGCACTTGTTTTTCCGTCAGCGAGAGGGACTGGATGATCGGCATCATAAAAACCGCTCGCGCTTCATTCAGGCACAGCACGCGATCGCTGAACATCATTGCCATTTTGCGCAAATAAGCACTTCTTTCCTTGTAAAGCTGATCAAAATCGACATCCCTTTCCTCCCGGGTGACGCTGACCCCGGCAATACTGCGACCGTCGGTGTAGGTGGGTAATGACACTCCCTGGTAAATGCCGTAGTCATGGCGGGCCACTTCAATCACTTCCAATTCAGATTTATTAAGTCGCTTGTCCTTCGCCTCGTGCCACCAGATCATCGGCGTCAGATCACCGCCAGTAATTCGTTTGATGGTGAAATCGTCCTTGCCGAACCGGGCTTCGCTGTAGTGTTGAATAAATTTGGTGTTGTAGCTGCGGGAGAGCTTAAAAATAGGTACCAGTTGATGAAGGGACTGGCCCAGCGCGCTGGGCACGTAAGTGTAGGAGACATTATCGAACCCCATCGCTCGAACCGCCCTTTCCAGCCCGGCAAACATGGTATCTATGTCTTGCGCAGAGTAGAGCGTTTCACAATAGTCCAGAAACACCTGTTGCAAGATTGGCATTTACATCCCCGGCTGATCTTAGAAGTGCACAGATCGATATATGATCAGCCATCATTTAAGCGGCTTTGCTCGAAATTCGTCAAGCATCTTAGGGCCGCAGATGCATGCGGCAGTCATTCCAGCTTGCGCGCCACCAGGAAATTGAGCCCTCCAAGAAAAAAGCGATGATGAGCGAGGATGATCTGAAAGCCGGCCGATTCGATCATTCGACACAGCTCAGTCATAGGGAAAAACTGCGTGCGGTACGATTCGGCAAGCACTCGATTGATCTCGCGAAAGGTGTGGAAAAACGGGTGCAGAATTAACTCCTTTTTGGATTCTTCCAGGAGTTTTTCCATGTCGAGGCTTTCGTTGGGGGTGGCGACAATGATCTGGCCATTCGGCTTGAGCATAAGTCGAATTTTGTCTAAAACCAGATGTGGATCTTCCACCGCGTACAGCGCGTTCAGACACACGGCCCAGTCGTAGCCGGTGAGGTCGCAGTCTTCGATGCGTCGGTGCAGCAAACTGAAGCGAGGATCATCGAGGTTGACTAGCAGATGTTGCGCTTCCACCAGCATCGCGGTGGACGTATCTACGCCGAGATAGCTGGTGAGATCCGACTTATCTTTCAGATAAGTGGCCAGCTTGGCGCTGCCGCATCCCAGGTCCACCACATCGCCACTGACCAGCTCGGCCACGGCCCGCATTTCCTCGGACTGAAAAATAGTGGTGGTGGTCGCAAACGATTGCGGATAGATATCGAAAATGGCGTTAGCGGGTAAATGGCTCATGCAGAGCTCCTTAGTTGAGTTTGAAGAGCTTGCGAGTTACCCGGTCGGACGGAGCCTCGGTGTGCCACAGGTATACCGCAAAGGTTTTGCCGCTACCGAAGGTTTGTTGGATATCCGCGCAAACCAATTCCGCTCCCAAATATTTGGTGAAGAAGGCGCGCTTTTGCCAGGGGGCGACAAATACCATTTCCTGTACACCGAGGCGGCGTGCTTCATGGAGCGCGTGGGTGAAATGGGAGATTACAACGCTGGGCGAATCCTCATTCACAGCCATACGGCCAAATTCCGCCAGCAACACACCGCGTCGCCGATAATCTTCAACATACGGATGCACATAAGGTTCACTCGGCAGTCCTTTGAGGCTGTCGAGAACCAGCCGGGAACAGCTCGTCACATCACCGGCGATATTTACGGTGGTGAAATAGCGGCTGGCAAAGTCATAAATGTCGGGTGCGTCGGGATTGGTGATTGCGGGATAGTGCTGGCGATAAACACGGGCGCGAAATGCCAAAATCTTGCTGTATAACGCCGGATCACTGACGTTCATGATATGCGGCTCAGTGTGAACGCGACGGGCTTGGTGCTGGTGGGAATCAATCTGCATGTACATTCTCCTTCAGTTACGCTGTTGGGGCTGAGCCTATTCGCCCCAAACCAAACTCAGCGACTGAGCGGTGACTGAGTTTTACAGGAACGGTGTCCCGACCACTGATGGCGCGCCAGGAATTTTCGACTGAGCGAGTCGCGGCGAAAAAGCGTGCTTACGACCTGCGGCAAATTTCCCACATCATCGCCATAACGGCCGAAGCTAAAGCCCAACCGGTACCATGCGCTTTCGGCGCTGAGGGCGGCTTGGTGGATGGCATGCGCGACCTTGTCTTCGTCGAATTCGGGATAGGCTTGCAAAAAGATCGCGGCGAGCTCCGACATGGCGAAAATTTGGCGCGCCACGGCGGATGGATGACTGCTTTGCGAAGCAATAGAAGTATGGTGTTGCCCAAAAATAAAAAAAACGAAACTCACGGCGTAAGAAACTCGCCCGATGAGTTTTAACGGCGCATCCGCACCGCCACATTTCAACGCTTTAATCAGGCATTTGTAATAGGCTTTATTGTTGTTGACGTAGGAAAACAAAAAGGCGAGGGACGTGCGATCCGCCTGCAATTCCCAGGCTTGACTAAGACGGTAACTGATCGGCCTTTTTCCTGGTGTGTACGGCTTTTTTCGGGTCAATTCATTGATGCCGATCAGCCCGCGCTTTTCAGCCAGTTCGGCATGGCCTCTGATCAGATGCGCAATTTCGTGAGTGAGGCAAAATAATAAAGCAATCTCCGCCAGCTTTGTTGCCATCACCTGCTGCCAGCGCATTTCTGGCAAGGTCGAATCTAGCAGATTTTCAATTTCGCTTTGAATACCGCCCGCATCGTGTATGTCTGCTAAAGACTGTGGAAATACTTTAATTGGAAACTCCAGCGGAGCAGCGCAGGAAAAAGGATTGGTCTGTGACAGCAGGCATTGAAAAACCACTTGGAGCAAAACCGGCAGTGAATAGGCTATCGCGATATGATGAAAGCCGCCGCTGCTTGCGGCATAGGCTTGTGCTTCCGCTTCGTTGACATACTCGATAGTGCAGCGAGGGGCCAAATCCGGTCGGTTAGCGCTGCGGCAGAATTCGCGCAGTAACAGATAGGCGCTACGCTGTGACACTGCGTAAAGCGACTGAATATGCGGGTTAAAGTTGGAGTAAGGGAATAATGCAATTTCGTGTTGAGAAAAATAATACCAAAAGGCATCTAGTGCGTGGACCGAGCTGAATTCTTTCGCAACCTCACTGAAATGTGACAAGCCGCAGTCATTCATAATCCTTAATGTCCGTAACGACCAAAAAATCCGTGCGATACAGGCGACGGCCATTGCCGATATGTTCAGTGCACACGTCGATCAATCTGCGCAAGTCTTCATCGGTAAGATGTTGGTCGCCGTCGGTGGTGGCGAGATTTTCCGTCACTGGCTCCGCGAGAGTAATGGCATAAAGACTGTAGCAACCCATTTTTTCTGGAGCATAAAATTTATCTTCATGAAGACTGGGCACGTATAGCACGGAGTCGCGCAAGTGCGTGTCAGTTTGATAAATAGTGGGTGCAATGATTTGACAATGGTCCGCCGGATCCAGCAGAAAAAGCAGGCCGTGGCCCGCTGTCGATGCGTGGAAGCAAATTCTTATTCGGTCATCACCCTG
>JBQGED010000153.1:0-22060 GCA_052039425.1 Sphingobacterium griseoflavum
CGGGGCGTCGACAGTCACTGAAGCATCGCGCCAAACGCGCATCACCTTATCCCCCTCACTGACCACATGCAGGTACTCGTACTGCTGCTCCAGCTTGCGTGAGCGGAGCAGCAGCAATACGCGGGTGTTTTTCTGCTGTTCGCGCTCAAAGCGCCAGGTGTTGATCTGCACATTGTCGGGATAACCGGTGAGCGCTTCGACTTCGCGATACCAGGGACGGCCGAAATGCGTCACCACCCAGGAGTGGGAGGTTTCGCCGACTTTGATCTGCTCCAGCATACTCACATCAAAATAGCCTTCGGCATCGCGGTAGCGGGTGCGTTGGTCGACGCTGACAACACTGCAACCGGACAATATGAGGATGCCCGCGAGCCAAAGCGCACGGAGCCAGCGGATACAATCAAGATTCATGGGGAGATTCTGCGGGCTTTTTGCGCGCCTGGGGTTTCGTCGGCTTGCGCAGCTGTTGTTGAACGAGGGCCATCAATTGGGCCTCGGAGGCGGAAAATCCGCAATTGGACGCGACGGTCGCCACATCGGCGCCCTGCTCGAACATCTGCAAAGCCTGGGTGTAGGCGAATTCGTCCACGCCACTGACAGTCTGGTTCTCCTGCTTTTCCTGCAGGGCCTTCAGTTTGCGTTCCAGGGCAACAATACGATTGCCCATACCTGCGGCGCCGCTGGTGGCAACATTGATTTTGTTTTCGAGATCACCGAATTGCGCGCGCGCGGCCGCGAGTTGTCGCGTGGCCCACAGCCAAACCAGTGTCATGCTGACGAAGCAGATCAGGCTGGTGACGATGCTCGCACCCAACAGCCATAAGATTCCGCTCGATAAAGGCATGGCTCAGACTTCCAGATCCGCCCACTCGTCATCGGTGAGCAGTTTGTTTAAATCGATCAAAATCAGCAGCTCGTCGTTTTTATGGCAGACGCCCTGGATAAATTTGGCGCTGTCCTCGTTGCCGACATTGGGCGCGGTTTCGATTTCGGATTGGCGCAGATAAACCACCTCCGCGACGCTATCCACCAAAATGCCGACCACATGCGTTTCCGCTTCGATAATAACGATGCGGGTGTTGTCGGTGGTGTCCCCAGGCTCCAAGCCAAAACGGTGGCGGGTATCGATCACGGTCACCACATTGCCGCGCAAATTAATGATGCCCAGAACATAAGACGGCGCACCCGGCACAGGGGCAATTTCGGTATAGCGCAGAACTTCCTGCACTTGCATAACGTTGACGCCATAGGTCTCGCCAGCGAGATGGAACGTCACCCATTGCAGAACGGGATCGTCCTGTGTGACGGCGGTTTTGTTCATTAACTTGCTGGCCATAGATGGCAATCCTCAAGCTTCGGGGCGGTGGCCGCTGTCGACGTCAAAAATCGGCGGCCGGACTCACCTAAATATAGTCAACAGCAGCATCTGTGCCACCGCAGGGAAAGGGAAAAGGCGCGAAATTCAGCGCACAGCGCCTGCGCGCTTGCGATCCTGGCCTTCCAACAACTGCCCCATCTGCGGCACATCCAGCAGTGCACACATGGCGGTTTTCACCGTGCCCGCCAACCAGGGGCGTTTGCTGCGCTCGCTGCGCCAGGTGACGTCCTCCGGCATCAGCCGAATCGGCTGCTGCACTTCATCCACCGCCAAGCCCCAATCGAGCCCATCGATGGACACCACATAACGGGCGGATTGAACAAACCTTGGGTCGTAACGCTCCGGCATCACAAACAGCGCGGTGTTGACCGTGCGCAGACGGCCGGTGGGCGTAGGTTGCAAACCCATAAACCACTCAGCCTGGCCAAACAGCGGTGTCAGGCTATCCGTGATCGGGTAGATCTGGCCAAGGGCGATAATGGGCACCGCGAGGGTCAACCCTGCCACGCGAAACAAGAGCACATCGAAAGACTGCTGCGCCCACACCGGTCTGCCGTTGTCACCCCATTTCAATAAGGGCGAATCCACCGCTGCGGGCGCGGCCTCGGGAGGAGCAACAGGTTCTGCGGCTTCAACCCGGAGGGGTTGCGCCGGTACTTCCGGTGAAACCTCGGGAGCAACAACCGGTGCAGGGCGATCCAACAATGCCTGCAATTGTTGGCGCTTGACCCCTTCCAACGACTGACCCTGCTCCTGCAAAGCGACGACTGTAGTTGAAGGGGCAATCACCGGGGCAGTTACAGCGGCAGCTACAGAGGTAATCACCGGAGCAGCTACAGGGGTAATCGACGGGATAGGCGAAGAGGCGTCACCGGCGAAGGCCACAGGCGCGGGTTGGAATTCCGCCGGCGGCGCTTCCGTCAGCAATTCGTCGAGATAGGACTGCACCGCTTGTTGATCGCGGTTGATCATCGCTGATGACCATTTAAGTGAATCGGTAAGAGCTGCACAAACTTGCCCGCGAGTCGCGCCATTGGCGCAATAAAAAAATAGAGAGCCGGCGTGGAATACTCGCTGCGGCCTGAACCCTTTAAGGTTAGGCAAGATTTTCCGGTCTGGATAATCCGTATGTCTGTGAATGCCGGACGCCGATCCATCAATATTTCAACGAACCGCTTTGTGCGCGGATTTTTGCGGCATCAAAAAATGCAGCAAGCTGCGATAAGCCTCCACTCCGCGGCTGTCGGGCGCGAATAAATGGGGTGGCACGCCGGCTTTGCTGGCATCGCGGAATTTGGTGTCCACCGGAATACTGCCTGGCCATACGCGCTCGCCGTGGTTGTTGCGCAGAGCGCGCAAGGTGGTAACGGAGGCCTGGGTGCGCCGGTCGAATAGGGTCGGCACAATCAGGAATGGCAACTCGCGGCTGCGCGAGCGCTGCATCATCTGCAGGGTGTGAAGAATCCGCTCCAACCCTTTAAGGGCGAGAAATTCCGTCTGCACCGGAATAATCAGCTGCTCGCTGGCGGCCATGGCGTTGACCATCAACACGCCCAAATGCGGCGGGCAGTCGAGAATCGCCAGATCAAAATCGTCCCACACCTGTGCCAGCGCTTTGGCAATCACCAGACCCATACCGTCATTGCCGATGGCCTGACGCTCCAGGGTGGCAAGCCCTGTACTGGCGGGCAACAGGCTGAGTCCCTGGTAAGCGGTGGTCACCACCAATTGGCCGACCAGACTCATGGACAGATTTTTGCGCTCCTGGAACAGCGTAAAGGTGCTGCTCGATAAGGCGTCTGGATTGAGGCGGAAATAACAGGTTAACGACCCGTGTGGATCCAGATCCACCAACAGCACGCGCCGACCGGTATTGGCGGCGAGACCGGCAAGCGCGACGGCGGTGGTGGTTTTACCCACCCCGCCCTTCTGATTAGCCACAGCCCACACTTGCAAAAGATAAATCTCCCGCCGGATTTCTGACGCGTTGACACGATAAAAACCTATTACGCAAAAACCGTGCGCAGAGAGACGCGCAGCGCCCGTAAACCCCCTCTGTCATCAGACCCAAACTAATTGGCAGAGCAGGAAAAGGATCAGCACCAGCACAATAATGAACGGATGTAACGCCAGCCATTTGACCGAGTGATTCATTAGGTCCCTCCGTGATCTATGAACAACAGATTGATGTGAATTCCCACAAGCTGCAGATCGCCATGGTGGAGATCGGCGGGATGACAATCAGTGAAGAAATACCTGGATTTTTACGATGTTTATTCCGCCTTGCGCGGCGGTTCTGGATCGCTGGTGAATAAAAGTCCGCCGTGTTTCAGGCGCACAGGTTCGACGCCGGGTGTCGTTTGCGCCGGCTCTGCTGTGGTTTCCGGCGGCTCTGCTGTGGTTTCCGGCTCTGCTACGATTTGCGGCGGCGCTGCTACGGCCGGTGGAGTCGGGGGTGGTCCGGCGACATCAGGCGGAGCCGTAGGCGGCACCACGGGTTCTTCCGTCGGTACCGCCGGCGCGTTGGCCGGCACCTGCTCCAGCGGCACAGTCGACCGTTCCACGGCATGCCGCGCCACCATTAAAACCACGCGCCGATTCGCCGAGCGCCCCTCTTCGGTGGTGTTGTCTGCCACCGGGCGATATTCGGCAAATCCTGCAGCGGAAAGCTGTTGCGGATCGACACCGCTATCGGCGAGCAAACGCACAACAGCGGTAGCGCGGGCGGAGGACAACTCCCAATTGCTCTGGAATTTCGCCGTGCGGATTGGCCGATTATCCGTATGGCCGGACACTTCAATCTGGTTGTCAAACGGTGCGAGTTTTTCCGCCACTTGAGCCAGCAAAGTCTGCGCGCCCGGCTTGAGGTCTGCGCTGGCGGTGTCGAACAGAAGATTGGCGTTGAGGTCGATCTGCACCCACTCTTCCGTCGCCGAAATGCGAACCTGCCCCGGTTGCACCAGATGTATTAAAGCCTCCTCCAGTTCGCTGGCGAGAACCTCCACGTCGACCAGATTGATTTCCGGCGACAAGCCGCTGATTTTGCCCTGCCGATCCAAAGGATTGTTATCGCTGCTGGTATCCACTTGCGCGGGCCGATTGGTGTTGCCCTCAAATACCGACGAGAGGGTTTCGGAGAGAACCCGATATTTTTGTTCGCTTACCTGCGACACCGAATACATCACCACAAAAAAACCAAATAACAGGGTAATGAAATCCGCGTAGGAGACCAGCCAGCGTTCGTGACTGGATTTGCTGTGCTGCTCTTCTTCGCGGCGGCGGATCATATAAGGAATTTAATGCAGGTAGCCGCTGAGCTTCATTTCGATCATGCGCGGATTTTCGCCGTCGGCGATGGCGACTATGCCGTCGATCATTAACTCGCGGAATTGCGATTTTTCCTTAACGCATTGACGCAATTTATTCGCCACCGGCAGCGCCAGCAGGTTGGCGAAAGCCACGCCGTAAATGGTCGCGACAAACGCTACGGCAATGCCCGGTCCAAGTTGTGCAGGATCGGTGAGATGGCGCATCACATGGATCAATCCCATCACCGCGCCGATAATGCCGATGGTGGGAGCGTAGCCGCCCATGCTTTCGTAAAAATGCACTGCGTCAAAATCGCGTTTTTCCGCCACCAGCAGATCGGTTTCCAACACATGCCGGATCACCTCCGGTTCGCTGCCGTCCACCAGCAACTGCAGACCTTTGCGGAAAAACGGATCTTTTTCGGATTCGGCGATATTTTCCAGTCCCAGCAGTCCTTCTTTACGCGCGGCTTTTGCCCAGCCCACCACGGTATTGATGCCGTGCTGAAACTGCGTGCGCGGCGGGTAGAAAATCCACGCGAATAATTTCAGTGCGCGGTTCAAGCTGGCCTTGGGAGTTTGCAAAATCGCCGCGCCGAGGGTGCCGCCAAAAACAATGAGCGCCGCCGGACCGTTGATCAGGGATTGCCAGGAGCCGCCCTCGAGAAAGTTGCCTCCGATCAGCGCGGCAAACGCGAGTATCACACCCGTAATGGCGAGCATGTCCATATCAGAGGTCCTGTACCAGGCGCGGGCCTATTTGCGCGAGGGGCAGAACCTCATCGGCAAGGCCGGCGACCGCTTTGGGCATGCCATACACCACACAGCTAGCCTGATCCTGTCCCCAGATCACCGCGCCTTTGTCTTTGAGGAGGCGCGCACCGTCGCCGCCGTCCGAGCCCATGCCGGTGAGCACCACCCCCAGCACACCGCCGCCAAACACATTGGCGGCGGAGGCAAAGGTAATGTCCACGGAAGGTTTGTAGCTCACGCGCTCGTCTCCCGGCAGGATCTTGACGCTGCCGCGCTTATCAAAAATCAATTGTTTGCCGCCGGGGGCCACCAATACATGCCCCGGCTGCAGCATGTCGCCATCCTTGGCCTCTGTTACATGTACCGCGCACACCTTGTCCAGACGCTCAGCAAAAGCCCGTGTGAAGTTTTCCGGCATGTGCTGGATGATCACCACTGGCAGCGCAAAGGACGCCGGCAATTTCTGGATCACTTCCGTCACCGCCACCGGCCCGCCGGTGGATGCGCCGATCACCAGGATTTTGACCTTGCCTTTCAAGCTGCGGTGAGAGGCCGGTGCTTCCACGAATTTACGCGGCGGTGGCTCGCTGGGTACGCGTGCTGCGGGTTTGGGCGGAATATTGTGTCGAGGCGGAGCAACCGGTTGTATCGCCCGCGGTTGTGCCTGTAGGGCGAAGGTCAGGAGGGTTTCGTGCAGCTTCTTTTTCAAATCGCTGGAATTGCGCGATACCTCGGCAAAATTCTTCGGGATGAAATCCACGGCGCCAGCTTCCAGCGCATCCAATGTGATACGCGCGCCTTCATAAGTAAGAGAGGAAAACATCACGATGGGCACAGGGCGTTTCGCCATGATGGCGCGCACGGCGGAAACACCGTCGAGAAACGGCATTTCGTAGTCCATGGAAATAATGTCTGGCTGGAGCTTTTCCGCCAGCTCAATCGCCTGCTGGCCATTGGCGGCAACGCCAATCACCTTGAGTTCCGGGTGCTCATTGATCATTTCTTTGAGGCGCCCCTGGAAAAAACTGGAGTCGTCCACGACCAAAACTTTATAAACCATGGCCACCCCTGCGCGTGCGATGTGCGTTATGACGTAAAAATTTCCGAGCGCTTGGAGTTATAGGCCGTAAGTTAGGCCCTCACCCCGGCCCTCTCCCAGAGGGAGAGGGAGTTAGATCACCCTTTGTAGTGGCGACTGTTTACCTCACTCCGACCCTCTCCCGGAGGGAGAAGGGTAAATCGAATGACGACTGATCTTCGACAAAGCTCACTCTAAACTCCCTCTGGGAGAGGGTTGGGGTGAGGGGATTCGCCCTCGCAGGTTTATTCAAATCCCCAACCGCATCTAATGCGATGAGATCTGTTCGATTCAACCCGATCCGCCTAATTTCCGCCAGCGTAGCGTTTTAACAAACTCGGAACGTCCAGAATCAGCGCGATGGTGCCATCTCCGGTAATGGTGGCACCGGCCATTCCCGGTGTTCCATGCAACATTTTGCCGAGCGGCTTGATCACCACTTCTTCCTGACCAATTAACTGATCCACCACAAAACCGACGCGACGTGTACCCACAGTGACAATCACCACATGGGCGCCCGGTATTTTTTGACGGTCGTGCTGACAGCGCACCAGCCAGCGTTTCAAATGGAAAATCGGAATCGCCTTTTCCCGAATGGTCACGCATTCCTGACCGTCCACCACGTGGGATTTGGTCAGGTCCATTTGGAAAATTTCGTTGACGTTCACCAGCGGCAGAGCAAACGCTTGGCGACCGAGCATGATCATCAGCGTCGGCATAATGGCGAGGGTGAGCGGCACCTTGATACTGATGCGCGTGCCTTCGCCCTTTTTCGAATGAATTTCGATGGAGCCGTTGAGTTGCGAAATTTTGGTTTTCACCACGTCCATGCCGACACCCCGACCGGACACGTCCGAAATCTCCGTTTTGGTGGAAAATCCGGGGGCGAAAATCAAATTAAACGCTTCGACGTCGGACAGCCGGGCTGCCACATCAGAATCCATAAGACCTTTTTCCACGGCTTTTTCCCGCAGTTTTACCGGGTCCATGCCAGCGCCGTCATCGGTGATGGACAGCAATATATGGTCGCCCTCCTGCTCCGCCGCCAGCACCACCTTACCGACGCGGGATTTGCCCGCGCTTTCGCGGACAGCAGGCAGTTCGATACCGTGATCGACGGAATTGCGCACCAGGTGGACCAATGGATCGGCGAGCGCCTCCACCAGGTTTTTATCGAGATCGGTTTCTTCGCCCACCAGTTCCAGGTTGATTTCTTTTTTCAGATTGCGGGCGAGATCGCGCACCACGCGAGGGAAGCGCCCGAATACTTTTTTGATCGGCTGCATCCGGGTTTTCATGACCGCTGTCTGCAGATCCGCCGTCACCACATCGAGATTGGCCACGGCTTTGGATAAAGATTCGTCTGCAGAATCCAGGCCCAGACGCACCAGGCGGTTACGCACCAACACCAGTTCGCCCACCATGTTCATGATGTCGTCCAGCCGTTGGGTATCCACCCGCACGGTGGTTTCCGCCTGATTGGCGGCATTGGCGGACGCGGCGGTCTGGCCGCTGTCGCGGCTGCCCCCAACACTGGCACTGCGCGGTTGAGGCGCGGCGCTTTGACCTTGATCGTGCGCGGTATTTTCTACCGGGGTCGGGGCTGGTCTGGCCGCTACGGACTTCTCTTTGGCTTTGGTGGTAGCGACGGATGGACCCTTGCCGCGGCCGTGCAATTGATCGAGCAAGTCCTCAAATTCGGAATCGGTGATGAGTTCCCCAGGTGCGGATTGCACTGGGTCGGGAGCGGTCGGCGTTTTGGCGGCATCCGCCCCAGGAGGCGCAACGCCAGGGCCCTTGCCGACACCGTGGATCTGGTCGAGTAGCGACTCAAATTCGTCATCGCTGATTTCATCGCCGCTGGAGTTCGAAGCCGCAGGAGCGGGCGGCGCAGGCGGCGGAGTTTTGCCTGGACCTTTACCGGAGCCGTGCAGCTGATCCAGCAGGGATTCAAATTCATCTTCGGTGATTTCATCACCCGCAGCGGCAGCCACAGCTGGTGAGGAGGGTTTCACAGTTGCAGGTTTCGCCCCTGCAGGTTTGCTGCTGATGGCATCGAGAAAACCTTCGAATTCGTCGTCGGTAAGATCGAGGCCGCTCGCTTTCGCCGGCGCTGAATTTTGCTCGGCTTTGGCCGGTGATGCCTGGGCGGGCTGCTCAGTGTTGACAGGTTTTTCCGCTTTGACGGGCGGTGGCGCGCCAGGAGCGTCATCACCATTGACGAGTGCAGCCAGGCGGGCCATCAATTCAGCAGGAGCCCGACTGGGCTCTTCGCGTTGGGAAATCTGTTGGAACTGGGAATTAACCGTATCCAATGCCTGCAACACCACATCCATCAAGGTTGGTGTGACGTTGCGGTTGCCATTGCGCAATATGTCGAAAAGGTTTTCCGTGGCGTGGCAGCATTCCACCATGGCATCCAACTGCAAAAAGCCAGCGCCGCCTTTGACGGTGTGGAACCCGCGGAAAATCGCATTGAGCAAATTGCGGTCATCCGGACGTTGTTCCAGCTCGATCAGTTGCTCGGACAATTGTTCAAGAATCTCTCCCGCCTCCACCAGGAAGTCTTGAAGAATTTCGTCATCTTCGCTGAACGACATTCAGCACCTCAAAAACCCAAACTAGATAAAAGATCGTCCACCTCATCCTGCCCGTTTACCACGTCGGGGCGGGCATGGATTTGCGGACCTTCAGCATCAATGGAACCATCGGCGCGTTTGTCGCTAACCTTGCTTTCTGCGGTGATACCGGTCACTTCCTCGACATGACCGGCGATGCGCACCAGATTCACCAATTCTTTTTCGACATCAGTAATCAGACCTATCACCTTTTTCAACAATTGCCCGGTGAGATCCTGATAACCCTGCTCCAAAATAATCGCCTGCAGATTCTGGTTGAGCGCATCAGTGCCCTCACCCATCTGTTCGAGGAATTCGTTGATGCGGCCGTAGAGTTTGCCAAATTCTTCTTTGCTCAATTCACGTCGCTGCAGGCGGGACCATTCAGCGCGCAGAGAATGCGCCTCCTGACCGAGATTGGCGGCGATGGGCGCGGCGGTTTCCACCCGGTCCATGGTTCTATTCGCCGCGTCCTGGGTCATGCGGATGACGTATTGCAGGCGGTCGGATGCATCGCGGATTTCCGAGGAATTGGCCTCTGGATAGAGGTTGGCGTCCACATGGAAATTGACAATGGCGTCGTGGAGGGCGCGAGTGAGTTTGCCGACCGAATTAAAAATATGACGGTCCCGCACTTCGTAGAGGTTATGAATAAGCCGCGAGGCCTCCGCGAAGTTATTGCTCTGCAGTTTTTCGATGAGAAGTTTGGCGCAATCCTGTAATTCGGCGACAAATTCTGCGTCGTTTGCCAGTTGACGTGCTGTACCCATTATTACCGGACCCACCGCTGAGAATTTAATTAGCCGCCGACACGTTCAAAAATCTTGTCGATTTTTTCTTTTAACACCTGCGCGGTAAACGGCTTGACGACATAACCATTCACGCCAGCTTGGGCAGCTTCGATAATCTGATCGCGCTTGGCTTCGGCGGTGACCATCAGTACTGGCAACGATGCCAAACGAGGATCAGCACGCACCTGCTTGAGCAGATCTATGCCTGTCATACCCGGCATATTCCAGTCGGTCACCAGAAAATCGAAGTCACCACTGCGCAACATAGGCAGTGCGGTGGTGCCGTCATCTGCCTCTTGAGTGTTGGTAAAACCCAAATCCCGCAGCAGATTTTTGATGATCCTGCGCATTGTCGAGAAATCATCGACAATGAGGATTTTCATGTTTTTGTCCAACGCTACCTCCAGTTTCCCACTCGTATCGGTTGTATCGGCAGGGTTTGTCGTTTTTCGCGCAAGCCCGTTGTGTGTTGATATTGTTTGTTGACGTTATGTGTTGACGTCGTATGTTGACGGGCTCGACTTTCTACAAGTCTAGTCCGTCGCTGCCATGCGGCCAGAAAATTTCTCGGTTAGCCGCGCTGTGGCCGTAGATGTTTTTATTTAAGCGATGGCAAGAGCCGGCGCGTGTCGCGCGGTTCACCAGGCGCTGAGTTTTTTCTTGAGTTTAAGTGCCGCCTGGCTGTGAATCTGGCACACCCGGGATTCGCTGACACCGAGCACCAGACCTATCTCCTTGAGATTCATTTCCTCTTCGTAATACAGCGACAACACCAGTTTTTCCCGCTCCGGCAGATCGTCGATGGCCTCGGCCAGCGCTTTTTGCAGCGCTTTACGCTGAGCGACTTCAGCAGGTCCCTGCAGCATTTCGCTGACCGAAATTTGGGTGGTATTAATCTCCTCTTCGTGAAGAGTTTCGTCGAGACTGAAAAGCCGGCCGCTGAGACTGTCATTGGCCATTGCATGATATTCGTCGAGGGGGATTTCCATTTCGGCGGCGATTTCCGCATCGGTCGCCTCGCGCCCCAGCCGGGCCTCAAGATATTTCATAGCTTCGGTGATGCGACGGGTATTGCGGTGCACAGAGCGAGGTACCCAATCGCCGCGGCGCATTTCGTCCACTATGGCGCCGCGAATGCGGATGCCGGCATAGGTTTCAAACGAGGCGCCTTTGCTGCCATCGAATTTCTGCGCTGCCTCCAGCAGGCCGATCATGCCGGCCTGCAATAAATCGTCGAGCTGCACGCTCGCCGGCAGACGCGCAATCATGTGCAGAGCTATACGCTTAACGAGGTAAGCATATTGTTCAATCTGCACCGGCCGCATGCCGACTTCTTGAGTTCGCTCGTATACCATCCGGCCCGCTATCACTGAAATACCCGCTTAAGACTTCGCAATAGGCGCTCAGGCGCGCCGCCCACACTGCATACGTTTTATTGGGGCGTATTCCAGTGCCCCGGCGCGCGCCGGGAGAAGCCGAGGTCGGGAGGGTTTTGTTGTCATGGATTGGTTCTTTATATGTGCTTGATTGCCGCGCATCATCCAACATGCGCAGACTGCAGCAATCGCTCGAAGAAAAATTCCAAATGGCCGCGCGCAGCGTGGGACGCAGGCCAGCTATCGACCTTATGCGCCAACGCGCGAATCGCCTGGGACGCTTTGCACTGCGGGGCAAATTCCAGCAGTGCTTTGCGCTTCTGTACCGCTTTGCGCACGTTCTCGTCAAATGGCACAGAGCCGACATATTGCAGTGACGCATCGAGAAAACGCTCGCATACGCCGTTCAATTTATTGAACAGATTAGTGCCCTCCTGCTGGGTGCGCGTCATATTGGCAATCACCCGGAAGCGGAAAACATCGTGTTCGGTATTGAGTAGTTTGATCAGAGCGTAGGCGTCGGTAATAGAAGAAGGCTCATCGCACACCACCACCAACACTTCCTGCGCCGCGCGCACGAAGCTGACCACCGTATCGGAAATGCCCGCAGCGGTGTCGATCATCAAGATGTCGATCTGATCGCTGAGTTCGCTGAAGGAGTGAATGATGGCCGCGTGTTCCTGATTGGTCAGTTTGGCCATATTGGCGACGCCTGAGGACGCCGGCACCACTTTTATGCCGCTGGGGCCGTTTAACAGAATGTCGCGAATCTCGCGCTCGCCGCTGAGCACATCCGCTAGGGTATAACGCGCCTGCAAACCTAAGAGCACATCCACATTCGCCAGTCCCAGGTCGGCATCCATCAGCACCACTCGACGCTGCATTTCCGCCAGCGCGATACTGAGATTGACTGACAGGTTGGTCTTACCCACCCCACCCTTACCTCCGGTGACCGCGATAACTTTGACTGGACGACTTGAACTCATGCAAGACATTACCTTGTGTGGACGGCCCGGACGCGGTCTGGGCAGTAAATGTTTTCAGTATAGATGCTTATCTCAAAGACACCGGGCTTAGGGGGGCAACTAGACCGCCGACCCCGCCGCCAGACTGCCCTTCTGCGCCTTCATCATGCCGACCGCCTTGGCCACCAGCGCGGCAGCGGAGGCGACGGACAGGTCGTTGGGGATGGCCTGGCCATCGGTGCAATAGAGCACCGGCAGCTTCTGCTGGATCACCACGCCAAGGGCTTCGCCGAGACTGCCGGCCTCGTCCAGTTTGGTCAGCACACAGCCGCGCAATTTGCCGCTGCTGTGGGCGTGAGCAGATGCCTTCAGAGTCTGCAGCTGGCTGTTGCAGGCAAGTACCAAAATCCGCTCGACGCCTGGGCAGGAATCCAGCAGCGCTTCCTGCTCTTTCAAGAGCGGGTCGCCCTGGCGGAAGCCGGCGGTGTCGATCAGGATCAAGGGATAGTTTTTCAAGCTCGCAATCACCGTCGGCAGGCCGCGCTCCTGGTCCACCACGCGCACGGGCACATTCAGAATGCGGCCCAGGGAACGCAGTTGGTCATGGGCGCCGACGCGGTAGGTGTCGGTAGTGATCAGCGCGACTTTGCCAAGCCCGTGCTCCAGCACATAACGCGCGGCGAGTTTGGCAATAGTGGTGGTTTTGCCCACACCGGTCGGGCCGACGAAGGCGAACACTCCGCCCTTTTGCACCCGGTCAGATGTATCTGTAGCCACTTGTTGAGTGAGCTGCGCCAGCGCATCGCGCCAGGCGGCGTTGAGGCGTTTGCCGGGTTTGGCGGCCAGCGCCAGTTTTTTGACCAGGCCGGACGGCAATCCCAAAGTACCCAGATGCGTCTGAAGAGCATCCTGGACCGGCGTTGTCACTGGCGCGGCGACGGGCGTGCCCTGCTCGCGCATACGCCACATTTGCTGTTCCAGCAGCATACGCATATCGGCAAGTTCGCTTTGCAGGGCCGCCAGACGGCGGTCTTCCTGCTCTTTTTCCCGGCGCGCCTGTTCATCGGCCAGACGTTTTACCTGCTCCTGCAAACCGGCCATCTGACGATCCACTGCTTGGCGCTGTTCGTCTTGGGCTTGAGCTTGAGCTTGGGCTTGAGCTTGGGCCTGCGCGCGGAGGTCCACAACGGGCTCGGCGACAGGTGCTGGGCGTGCCGCGGGTTTATGTTTAGCAGCGGTGAGCGGGCGAGCCGGTTTGGCCGCTGGTTCTTGCCAGCGGATGGTATCGCTGACTTCGGGAATGACCGCTGCCGGGCGGGCGGCTGCGCGCGCAGGTTCACCGCGCTTGGCGGCCAGCATACGCTCGCGGGCCTCTTCGATTTCCCGGGCCAACTGCTCGCGGCGTTTGCCGTCGTTACCCGGCGCGGCTGCGGGCGCTGGTACTGAGGCCGAATATTTACGTACCGCGTCCGCCACACCTTCGTGCGCTTGCCAGGCAGAATCGCTGGCCAGCGGCTGATCCAATTCGGTATCGAAGCGACGGCCAAAGTCTTTGCGCTCTTCACCACCGCGCGCGACTACGTCCAGGTCGGTGGAGGTAATGATTTCCACCCCTTCCCGCGTGCGCTGGCTGGACAGAATAATCGCGTCCGGGCCCATTTCCTGGCGAACCAGATCCAGAGCACGACGCATATCCGGCGCAACAAAACGTTTGACTGTCATGGTTGATTCTCCTGGCATTTACTCAACGCCGCTTGTTCAAAATTAACGAGTTACTTAAACCGCTTATGGATTCCCGCTACGCGAGAATGACTGGAGGGGGTGTCATGCCCCGCTCCTTCGAAGGTGTCATGTCCGCTCCTTTCGGAGTTGTCACGCCACGCTCCCTTTTTGACATCATCCTCGCGCAGCGGGGATCCACTTTCGTCGCTACTGCATCCCCTGGATTCCCGCTGCGCGAGAATGACGAGAGTGGTTCTAAATTCCCGCCGCCCCTTTCCATCATCCTCGCGCAGCGGGGATCCATCTACTTCGTCAAATCAGATCCCACGGTGGCTTCAATGGTGATCTGTTTGTTATCCGGAATTTCGTTGTAGCTGAGCACATGCATGTCGGGCAGGTTGAAGCGCGCCAGACGTACCAGGGTCATACGCAGTGGTGCAGCCACAAGCAAGACCACCGGTTTGCCCGCCGCCTCCTGGCGACCTGCAGCACTGATTAACGCGTTATTTAGCTTCTCCGCGAGCCTCGGCTCTATGAAACTGGTAGCGTCGGCGCCAATTTTTTGTGCTTGCTGAACCGACTGTAGCAACAACTGTTCCAGTGACGGGTCGAGCGTGATGACGGGAATATTGGGGTCGGCGCCGACAATGTTTTGCACGATCTGGCGCGCGAGGGCGACGCGGGCGTGGCCGGTGAGTGTGCCGGTGTCCTGTCCTTTGTCGCCGTGGGCGGCCAGGGCTTCGGCGATGGTACGCATATCGCGGATGGGCACCTGCTCGCGCAACAGGCTCTGCAGAACTTTTAACAGGGTATTGATGGTGATGGTGTTGGGCACCAGCTCTTCCACCAGCTTCGGCGATTTTTCGCCGAGCAGATCCAGCCACTTCTGTACTTCCTCGTGGCCGAGCAATTCGTGGGTGTGCTGCTGCACGATTTGATTGAGATGGGTGGCGACTACTGTGCTGGCGTCCACCACGGTATAACCCAGGGTCTGCGCCTGATCCTTCTGACTTTCGTCGATCCAGATAGCCTCCAGGCCGAACGCCGGATCTCTGGTTTTTGCACCCTGCAAACTGCCGAACACCTGCCCCGGATTGATCGCCAAAAATTTGTCGGGGAAAACCTCACCTTCGCCCAGCGCGACGCCCATCAATGTCACGCGATAGCCGTTGGGCAGCAGATCCAGGTTGTCGCGGATGTGTACGGCAGGAATCAGGAACCCGATATCCTGGGACAGCTTTTTGCGCACACCTTTGATTCGGCCGAGCAGTTCGCCGCGCTGGTTGCGATCCACCAGAGGAATCAGGCGGTAGCCGACCTCGAGACCGAGAATATCCACCGGGGTGACATCTTCCCAGGACACTTCCGCCGGCTCCTGGGTGCGATCGGACTTGCTTTCCAGCGCGGGCAGCTGCGGCGCCAGGCCTGCGCCGCCACCCAGTGAGGACGGGTTGATGGTGCGCAGTTTGGTCGGCGCTTCCTCCACCACTTCGGCGACGTTTTTGCGGAAGTGAATGTAATACGCCAAACCGCCACACAAAGCGGCAAACCCCAGAAATGCTACATGGGGCATGCCCGGAACAATCCCCATGATGAACAGAACCACCGCCGTGACGCCTAGGGCGCGGGGCGAATTGAACATCTGTACCACCACCTGGGCATTCATGTCTTCGGAACTGTTGGCCCGCGTCACCAGAATGGCCGAGGCAGTGGACAGCAACAGAGAGGGGATCTGGCCGACCAGACCGTCACCAATGGTCAGCAGCACATAAACTTGGGAGGCTTCTTTAAAAGCGAGATCGTGCTGCAGAATGCCGATGGCAAGACCGCCGATGATATTGATAAACAAGATCAAGATACCCGCAACCGCATCACCGCGGACAAATTTGCTGGCACCGTCCATGGCGCCGTAGAAATCCGCCTCGGACGATACTTCCGCGCGGCGTTTTTTCGCCGTGTCCTGGTCGATCAGCCCCGCGTTCAAATCCGCGTCTATCGCCATTTGCTTGCCTGGCATAGCGTCCAAGGTAAACCGCGCACTCACCTCGGAAATCCGGCCCGCACCTTTGGTCACCACCACAAAGTTGATGATCATCAAAATAATGAACACCACAATACCGACGGTGTAGTTGCCGCCGATAACCACCTCACCAAACGCCTGGATAACTTTACCGGCGGCGTCGCCGCCATTGTGGCCTTCCAGCAGCACTACCCGGGTGGAGGCCACGTTGAGGGCCAGACGAAACAAGGTTGAAACCAGCAAAATCGTGGGGAAAACCGCAAAATCCAGCGGCCGCATGCTGTACACGCTTACCAGCAACACGATGATGGAGAGCGCGATATTGAATGAGAAAAAAGCGTCGAGCAGAAATGGTGGCAGCGGCAGGATCATCATGCCGAGCAACATCAGCAGCAGAATTGGGATCGACAGATTGCCGTTCCATAAGGCCTTGGCGCTGCGCAGGGACGACTCCCGCGTCATGGTTCCAGGAACGGTTTTCAAATGCTCGAATAGTGAAACTGCCATAGCCTTCTCGCGACGGATTTTTGACTGGCGAAGGCTGAAATGCACCCCGCGGAGGGGTTATGGCAAAAACTGTTCCGGCGCGGGAAATAAGCGTGTACACGCTTAGCAGGTCGCGTTCGACGACGCTCAAACACATTTTCTAAACGTGACATTCTTCCTACCGCAAAGCAGGCGAAAGGCTATTCTCGACAGCGGATCCCAAGTGTCGCTGCTCTGCCTTTTCTGACTAAAACTCAGTCAGCGGAAGTGCCGTTCCATATGCGTCGTCATATAACCGGTGAAAAGCAGATCACAGAAGCTTAGATCTTATTGTGTAATCATATGATTAATTCACCTTGACGGAATCCAAGCCCGTTTCCGAATGCACAGTTGTTTTGCATCCGCAAATTGTGACTGGTGGATCACATATAACAATTACTTACGCCAGGTGCTTAGATGAAAAAACTCCTTTTAAAACCAGCAAAAATATCGGCTCCGCTGGCCGCGATTCTGTGCACTGCACTGGTCGGCTGTGGCGGCGGCGGTAATCCCACTCCGAGCTCATCCTCAAGTTCATCGAGCTCGTCCAGCAGTTCAAGCAGCAGCTCCAGCTCATCCAATTCGTCGAGCTCTTCAAGCAGTTCGTCAAGCAGCAGCTCAAGCTCATCCAGCAGTTCCAGCTCCAGCAGCTCAGGACAGCCGGTCAACCTGCCGCTCGTAGTCGCGATTGACTCAGGCGCGACCACCAGCAATACCTACGACGGGGTGACCTATATTGCCGACAAGTACTACTCCGGCGGTTCGCCCAACTCCACCACCGACACCATCACGGGTGCCACTCCGGACACCGTGTTCAAAACCGAACGTTACGGTGCGTTCAAATATGAAATTCCGGTGACCGCCAACGGCAGCTACACCATCACCTTCCACTTCGCAGAGATCTATCAGACCGCCGCAGCTCTGCGTAACTTCAGCGTCGCCGTTGAAGGCACCACCGTAATCCGCGATTTAGACCTCTTCTCAGTAGCTGGTCACGACGGTGCCTACTCAGAAACGGTGCGAAATGTTCAGGTCAACGACAAGAAAGTGACCATTGAAATGATCGCCGGAGTTGAAAACCCAACCCTCGCCGGCTTGGCCGTTTATTCAGCGGATGGCCAACTCGATACCACTGTGGTCGAACCGCCTCCGGTATCCGGTAAGAAGTTTGTCGGTAACATCACCACTGGCGGCCAAGTGCGCTCTGACTTTATCCAGTACTGGAACCAGATCACCCCGGAAAACGAAGGCAAATGGGGCTCCGTCGAAGGCACCCGCAACCAATACAACTGGGGTCCGCTCGACCGTATTTACGACTACGCTCGTCAGCACAAAATCCCGGTTAAAGCCCACACCTTCGTCTGGGGTGCGCAGGCGCCCAGCTGGATCAGTGGCTTGAGTGCAGCGGATCAGCGTGCGGAGATCGAGCAGTGGATTAAAGATTACTGCACCCGTTACCCCGATACGGCGATGATCGACGTGGTCAACGAAGCCGTGGAAGGCCACGCCCCTGCGCGCTTCGCAGCCAATGCTTTCGGCAGCGACTGGATCACCGAATCGTTCAAATTGGCACGTAAGCACTGCCCGAACGCGGAGTTGATCTATAACGACTTCAACTTCCTGACCTGGGATACCGACCCGATCCTTAACCTGATCAGCAACGCAGTGAAATCCGGTTACGTAGATGCCATCGGTCTGCAGTCACACAGCTTGTACGATCCGAAGGTTTGGAGCGCTCAGGAAATCAAAGACAAACTGGATTACATCCACCAGAAAACCGGATTGCCGATGTACATCTCTGAGTACGATATCGAAGCTACCGACGATCAAACTCAGCTGAACTACATGAAAATGCACTTCCCGATTTTCTACGAGCATCCGCAAGTCAAAGGCGTCACCCTGTGGGGCTATATCTACGGCTCCACCTGGCGCACCGGCACCGGCCTGATCCGCAATGGTCAGCCACGCCCTGCCCTGACCTGGTTGATGGATTACCTCAAAAACCAGTAAGACCCAAAATGAAAGGGGCTCCGATTGGAGCCCCTTTTTTTATGCCTAAATATCACCTACCTATTTGCCTTTCTTCCATCACTTAGGGTCCGCGTTCTTCCGAAAACTTAAACCCTCAAAATCCCGCGAAACCCACGCGCAGCGTAATAAGACTGCGCGCCATTGTGATAAAGAAAAACCGTGTCGTAGCGCCGATCGCAAAACAGCGCGCCGCCGAGCTTGCGTATTGCCGACGGCGTTTTTATCCAGCTCGAGGTTTTCTCATCGAATTTCCCCAAGGTTTGCAGCTCGCGATACTGTTCTTCTGTCAGAAGCTCAATGCCCATGGCAGTCGCCATATCTACTGCGCTGTTCTGCGGCGCGTGCTCTTTGCGGGACTCCAGCGCCTCGCGGTCATAACAGACGCTGCGCCGACCTTTAGGGCTTTCCGCCGCGCAATCGACAAACAAAAATTCTCCGGTTTGCTGATCCACGCCGATCACATCCGGCTCACCACCAGTCTCCTCCATCTGCGTGAGCGCCTTTAATTTTTTCGGGCTGGCCTCGAGCTTCGCCTGCACATCCGCCCAATTAATCCCTTTGTGACGATTTTTATTCTTTTCGAAACGGGACTTGAGTTGTTCAAGCAATTTGTCGTTGTTCTCTTTACTCATAAAAAGATCCTCGATGACGCGGCGGCAGACATATTCATACCGATAAATTATGCAGGAACTGTTTTACTGCTTTGGGTGAAGTCAGAATAACGATCGTTTTTTCTGCCGACAATGCCTCCAAGCGACTCAATATTTCCGGCCTTTTTGTTTTCGGATAATCGAGAATCCAACGGAAAAATTGCAAGTCGAATTGCTCCAAGCACCCCACTGGCATATCAGGCCGAGTTTTTCGATAGGACTTGAAGCTCCGCCACAGCACTCTTGCCAAGCATAAATATCGATTGATATCGATAAAAATAATGGTATCGCTGTGCTTCAGGCGGATATCGAGAGTGGCTCCATAATTGCCATCCAGAATCCAAGTATCTTTACGACAAATCTCTTCCTGTAATCCGCACCAGGCTTCTCGCTCGGTTTTTACCCACCCCGGCTTCCAATAGAGCGCATCCAGATGGTAGACGGGGATGCCGATTTTCGCCTCTAATTTTCTCGCTAGCGTTGATTTCCCGGCGCCACCAGATCCAATGATCGATACTTTTTTCATTCCAGTCTTCACTGCATCATCACTATAGCCGGTGAAAAAACCGCTCCGACCGCGGAATATAGTAATTGTCATAATTGAATGACAGAACCACGCTTCTAGAGCGGCCGACGATTTCGCCACGAGGGACAAAACCGATCACGCGGGAATCCGCGCTCTCATCGCGGTTATCGCCCAGCGCCAGATAATGCCCATCCGGGACTGTCACTGGACGGAAATTTCCGATAGCTGACTCAGCATTGATCACTCTAATGATGTGCTCCACACCGAGCAGATTTTCTTTTTGATAAGTTGCGGCGGGCGCCCGCTCCACAATTTCGTAATTAAGCGCTTCACCGTTGATATAAAGCACGTTATCGAGCATTGCCACTACATCACCGGGAACCCCGATCACGCGTTTGACCAATCTCTTATCCGACACAACCGAATCAAATACCACAATATCGCCGCGCACCGGGTCGGCGAATTTAAGTAATGGAATATGGGTAAACGGTATGCGGAGATCGTAGGCCATTTTGTTTACCAAAATGCGATCACCTTCGATGATGGTGGGTTTCATGGAGCCCGTGGGAACTTCATTCCAATCCGCCACGGCACTGCGGAAAACAAACATCAACACCAGAAAAAAGATCAGGGTGCGATTTTCTTTCCACAGCTTTTTTATTGTTGCAATCATGCTCGATCCTCGTTTAGTGGCAATACCAAAATAGATCCATCGTGATTTACTTCTTCAAATGCTCCGCATGATAAGCCACGTGCTCCCCAATAAAACTCGCCACAAAAAAGTAACCGTGGTCATAACCCTCGCGCATACGCAGGTTAAGCGGGTGTTGATGTTGCTCGCAGACTTGTTGCAATTTTTCCGGCAGTAAACGTTCCGCAAGAAAATTATCGGCGGTGCCTTGATCAACTAACAGCGGGATTTTATTGCCGCCTTTTGCTATTAGCGCACAGGTGTCGTAATCCTGCCATGCGGCGGGATCGTTGCCCAGATACAAACCCAAGGCCTTTTGTCCGCGCGCAGTCTGCGACGGAGCGCAAATGGGCGCAAAGGCGGAAACAGAGGTGTAAACCCCAGGGTTTTTCAGCGCGACCGTGAGCGCGCCATGACCACCCATGGAGTGACCCATAATGGCTTTTTTATTTATGACCGGAAATTCCCGCTCGATAATGGCCGGCAATTCCTTGGTGATAAAAGAATACATTTGATAATGTTGCCGCCAGGGTTCTTCGGTAGCGTCGACGTAATAACCCGCTCCCAAACCAATATCCCAGCCGCCATCCGGATCACCCGGCACACCGTCACCGCGCGGTGAGGTGTCCGGTGAGACTATGGCAACACCATGCGCAGCAGCGTACTGCTGTGCCCCGGCTTTAATGACAAAATTTTCGTCGGTACAGGTTAGACCGGAAAGCCAATAAATCACCGGCACCGGTGCATCTGCGGATGCACCGGGCGGCAAATAAATGGAAAAAGTCGTAGTGCTGGATAAAGTTTTGGACTCGAAACGAAAGCGTTGCTGGAATCCACCAAAACATTTGTTGTTGCCGATCTGTTCCATAAAAACTCCCGCTGGGCACCGAATTAATACAACACGACAGAGCGAATGCTTTCGCCTCTGTGCATTAAATCGAAAGCCGTATTGATTTCGTCGAGCGGCATGACGTGCGTAATCAAATCGTCGATATTAATGCGCTTTTCCATATACCAATCGACGATTTTCGGCACGTCTGTACGACCGCGTGCACCACCGAAGGCGGAACCGCGCCAGGAGCGTCCGGTGACCAATTGGAATGGGCGAGTGGAAATTTCCTGACCGGCGCCGGCGACGCCGATAATGCAACTCTGCCCCCAGCCTTTGTGGCAGCACTCCAGCGCCTGGCGCATGACTTTCACGTTGCCGATGCATTCAAAGCTGTAATCCACCCCTCCGCCGGTCATTTGGATAATGGCATCCACCACGTTATCCACGTCTTTCGGATTCACAAAATCCGTCATACCAAACTGCCGTCCCAACGCTTCGCGGGCAGGATTCAAGTCGATACCGATAATGCGGCGCGCGCCGATCATTTTGGCGCCTTGGATGACGTTCAAGCCGATACCGCCCAAACCAAAAACCGCGACCGTCGATCCTGCCTCCACCTTCATGGTGAACACCACCGCGCCTATACCTGTGGTGACGCCGCAGCCGATGTAACACACTTTGTCGAAAGGCGCGTCTTCGCGGATTTTCGCCAGGGCAATCTCCGGCATTACGGTGTAGTTGGAGAAGGTTGAACAACCCATGTAGTGGAGGATGGGCTTGCCATCGAGACTGAATC
>JBQGED010000154.1:0-1581 GCA_052039425.1 Sphingobacterium griseoflavum
TAGCGGGTGTTTGGTCGAGGCTACTGGCGAGGATCTGTCCCGCATCCGGCACCGGCACACCAATGCCCGCGAGGGGCGGAGTCAGCGCCTGGGTAATGGCGACAAAACTATCTCCGCCCAGCAGGGTGGATTCCCACACAAAATCGAACTGGCGCGTGGTGAACAGCAATAACAATCCGAGCAAACCGCCGAGGAGGTAGCCACTCCACAGTACGTGGGTGATCCAGCCCAAACGCAGAAAACCGCTGGAGGAGAAAAACAGGCGCTGCAGCCACACCCGGTCCGCCGCCTGCTGCGCACTCGGCTCGCGCCGCTCCGGCAGAAACCGGTCGAGCAATTTGCGAAACAGAGGCGCCAATACGCCGGCGTTGTCGCGGTTAAGCAGAAGGGTGACAAACCAGAGCAGAAGGGACAGCCAGCTCAACCCCAACAACACCCCCAGCACCCAGAAAATATTCAGCTGGGTGCCCGCATTACCCAGAGCTTTGATACTGGTAATGGCACCGGCCAGAACCGCCAACAAACCGGTCGCCAACAGCAGGCGAAAGAAAATGCCCGGCGCGTGTTGCAGCCTGCGCTGCAGGCTTTCCCGCCGGCTCAAGTCCGTGTTGCGGTGCACCAGCCAGGAGGGAAAATCCAAGCCGGCGGAGGGAACTGCGGGCACTGGCTCGACGCCCTGGATTTCCTCGATAACACGAATTTGTTCAGCGGTGAGTTGTTGTTTGAAGGACAGGGGCACAGGGCGCTATTCGATTAAGGACGGGTCAATTTTGGCAAGGGCGCAACATAACACCGGGCCTGCTGAATTGATAGCCGACTCACTCGGCACGCCCGGTGCGCAACTGATTGACGTATTCGTGGGCGAGCCGGGTGGGTTCCGGCAGGCGGTAGCCGCGCAAGCACTGCCGGGTGATGCGGAGCGCATCTTCACAACTCATACCGGTACCAGGGGAAATAAAAATGGGGCGGCAGTTTTTGCGGCTGCGATAGCAGTAGCCGCGCATGTCTTTTTGATATTCCACAGTGGTGATATCCCCCGGCACAAATTCCGGATCGATAAATTCACCCGCGAGTGGTTTTTTCGCGCAGCCTAAAGTCGGCACACCCGCCACCAACCCAAAATGCGTGGCCACCCCCACCATACGCGGATGCATAATGCCGTGGCCGTCCAGCATCACCACATCGGGTTTGACCTCCAGCGCCTGCCAGGCGCGATAGAGCGCCGGCACTTCGCGAAACGATAAAAACCCCGGTACATAAGGCACTTCCACCTCGTCCACCACACCGCTGCGGGCGATGGGTTGCAGGGTTGCAAAATCCATCACCACTATGCCGGCGTACACCACACTGCTGCCGAGATTTTACGAAAGATCCGCGCCGCCAATCGTGCGCGGCGGCTGCGCCAGCGGTTGCAGAGAAATTTCGTTGCGCAGGCGCTCCTGAATTTTGCGCAGCTCCTGAGTGTTGCCCTGCCACTGAACTTTTTCCACGCGTTTCCCCTTTTTTCGATACGCTCACTTAATTTTCATATTCGTCCGGATTGAATAACCAAAAGTGAATAATGTGAGGAGTAATTTGATG
>JBQGED010000155.1:0-2211 GCA_052039425.1 Sphingobacterium griseoflavum
CTTTGATGAGTGGCGATGATATGGTGATTTCCGGCCTGAAGAACAAGGCACAGATCGCCGCGAGCAGTATTACGCCGGATAGTTTGGTCGCCAAAGCCATGTTAAAGCAGCAGGCGCCGCGCGGTAATTCCAATTAAAAAATCTCACGATTAAAAAAGCCGCCATCAGGCGGCTTTGTTTTATTCACCTCAGGTTCCGTAATCAGCTCGGTTTGGAATCCGGCTTGCGCGGCTCGCGCAACTGCTTTTTCTGCTCCGCCAATTCCTTTTGAATTTTCAGCTCGATATCCGCGAGCTGCTTGGAGATGTCCTGCATCTTGTAATGGGTGCGCAGGTCGATTTCCAGCTTTTTATCCATACTGCGCACAATCGGATATAGGCTCTGCTCAATAGATGTGGTTAATGTTTCCAGCAATTTATCCAGACCGGGTACCGGCTGGTTGATTACCTCCACATTGGGGCGGTTGGCGGCGATCGAGTTCTGAATTTCGCCCACCAGTTCGAGCAGAAGCTTTTGCTGCTCTTCCTGGCGACGTTTCTCCACTTTGGCGTCGCTTTCTGTGGTGCTCGGCGTGCGCGCAGTTTCCGCGAGATCGCGTACACCAACGACCAGATCAGCAAGTTGCACCACGATTTTACTGCCGGTATCCGCGTCGTCCCCGCCCATGGCTTTGTTGCGCAGAAAATCCGCTTTAATTTGCTCCCAGCGGGCTTTTTGTTCCGCTGTGAGCGCGCCGCGAATTTCCGCCAGTTTCAGCAGATTTTCCTCCGCGCCTGAAGTCAGCAACTGCGCTTCGCCGAGATAGTGATCGGCGATCATCTGCTGCAGCTCCTGCTCGTTCATCACAGACGCGATCTTTTCCGCCATTTTGTTCATATTGCGGTAACTGCCCTGCAGCTTGAACGGCGGTTCCTTGCGGTATTTTTCCGCCTGAGCAGCGGAGACGATGTACTGGCGGTTCACCTTCATGACGATATCCCGCACCACAAACAGCTTGCGCAATACGTCGACAATTTCGCTGACTTCCGCAGCGCTGTAGCTGTGGGATAAATCAGTGGTCGCGATATTTTCGCCCTGGGCCATTTTGACGAACTTGTACACATCCTGTAGATCCCGTGTCGCCAGCGGCGCCAGTACCGGGTTGGAGGTGAGGCAGTTTTCGATATAGCTCAACGCAAACTGTTCTTCCATGCCGCCGAGAATATCGCCGAGGTTATAAATATCCGCACGGTTGGCCAGCATATCGGGAATTTTGAACACTTCCCCAGATTCCGTATAAGGGTTGCCCGCCATCACCACGCAGAATTTACGCCCGCGCATATCGTAGGTTTTAGTTTCGCCGCGCCACACCCCTTCGATACGGCGGGTGCCGTCGCACAGGGAAATAAATTTCTGCAGAAATTCCGGGTGCGTATGCTGAATATCGTCGAGATAGAGCATCACGTTATTGCCCATCTCCAATGCCAGATTAAGTTTGTTCAACTCCTGGCGGGCGGTGGCATTGGGTGCCTGCGCGGGATCGAGGGACAGCACATCATGGCCGAGCGCCGGGCAGTTAATGCGCATAAAAATCAGCCCCAGGCGATTGGCCACATATTCCATCAAAGTGGTTTTACCGTAGCCCGGTGGCGAGATCATCATCAACAGACCCATAAGATCCGACCGTTTATTTTCGCCGACCGTACCCATTTGCTTGGCGAGGTTGTCGCCGATGATGGGCAAATAGGATTCGGTAATAAGCCGGTTGCGCACAAACGAAGTGAGCGGCCGCGCCTTGAAATCTTGCAGGCGCAACTGGCGGCGCTGGCCTTCGACAAATTGCTGGCGCGCGGCGAGAAAGCGTCGATAAGCCGGAATAAATTCCCGGCGGTGGCGCTCGACTTTTTCCAAAAAAGCATCCACCGATAATGACAGACTGCGCTCTTTGATCAATGCATGCTCGCCGAGCAGCCCCTCAATGCGAAATTCCAGATCGGTCTGGGTCATTCTGCGGTCGAGGCGCTGATCGGCATTGAGCAACGCTATGGCTTCAGGAATATAGCGACGCAAATGCTGCAAGCCGCGATTTTCCACCATGGCGGAAAACCAAGCCTGGGATAGATCCCAACGGGCGGAGGGCCATCCAACCAATATATCCAACGCGCTTTGATAGCGACGCCAGGCCGCATCGTCCAAGGAGCGGCGCAATTCCTCCGTCAATATCTGCGCATA
>JBQGED010000156.1:0-13661 GCA_052039425.1 Sphingobacterium griseoflavum
CTTTGATGAGTGGCGATGATATGGTGATTTCCGGCCTGAAGAACAAGGCACAGATCGCCGCGAGCAGTATTACGCCGGATAGTTTGGTCGCCAAAGCCATGTTAAAGCAGCAGGCGCCGCGCGGTAATTCCAATTAAAAAAATTCCACCAATAAAAAAGCCGCCATCAGGCGGCTTTTTTTATCTATCGCGGATTCCGCAATCAGCTCGGCTTCGGATCAGGCTTGCGCGGTTCGCGTAATTGTTTTTTCTGCTCCGCCAATTCCTTTTGAATTTTGAGTTCGATATCCGCCAGCTGCTTGGAGATGTCCTGCATTTTGTAATGGGTACGCAGATCGATTTCCAGCTTTTTATCCATACTGCGCACAATCGGATACAGGCTCTGCTCGATGGACGCGGTTAATGTCTCCAGCAATTTATCGAGGCCGGGCACCGGCTGGTTGATCACTTCCACATTGGGGCGATTGGCGGCAATCGTGTTTTGGATTTTGCCGACCAGGTCGAGCAGAAGTTTTTGCTGCTCTTCCTGACGACGTTTCTCCACTTTTGCGTCGCTTTCTGTGGTACTCGGTGCGCGCGCGGTTTCTGCCAAGTCGCGCACGCCGCCGACGAGATCAGCGAGTTGCACCACGATTTTACTGCCGGTATCCGCGTCGTCCCCGCCCATGGCTTTGTTGCGCAGAAAATCCGCTTTGATCTGCTCCCAGCGGGCTTTTTGTTCCGCCGTGAGCGCGCCGCGAATTTCCGCCAGTTTCAGTAGATTTTCCTCCGCACCGGAAGTCAGTAATTGCGCTTCGCCGAGATAGTGATCGGCGATCATCTGCTGCAGCTCCTGCTCGTTCATCACCGACGCAATCTTTTCCGCCATCTTGTTCATATTGCGATAACTGCCCTGCAATTTGAACGGCGGTTCTGTGCGGTATTTTTCCGCCTGTGCCGCGGAAACGATGTACTGGCGATTCACCTTCATAACGATATCCCGCACCATAAATAGCTTGCGCAGCACATCGACAATTTCGCTGACTTCCGCCGCGCTGTAGCTGTGGGATAAATCGGTGGTGGCGATATTTTCGCCCTGCGCCATTTTGACAAACTTGTACAGATCCTGCAGATCCCGCGTCGCGAGCGGTGCGAGAACCGGATTGGAAGTGAGGCAGTTTTCGATATAGCTCAGCTCAAACTGTTCTTCCATGCCGCCGAGAATATCACCGAGGTTATAAATATCCGCGCGGTTGGCCAGCATATCCGGAATTTTGAACACCTCACCGGATTCCGTATAAGGGTTGCCCGCCATCACCACGCAGAATTTGCGTCCGCGCATATCGTAGGTCTTGGTTTCGCCGCGCCAAACGCCCTCGATACGGCGGGTGCCGTCACACAGGGAAATAAATTTCTGCAGAAATTCCGGATGGGTGTGCTGAATATCATCGAGATAGAGCATCACGTTATTGCCCATCTCCAACGCCAGATTGAGCTTGTTCAACTCCTGGCGCGCAGTGGCGTTGGGCGCCTGCGCGGGATCGAGGGACAGCACATCGTGACCGAGCGCCGGGCAGTTAATGCGCATAAAAATCAGCCCCAGGCGATTGGCCACATATTCCATCAAAGTGGTTTTACCGTAGCCCGGTGGCGAGATCATCATCAACAGACCCATAAGGTCCGAGCGCTTATTTTCGCCGACCGTACCCATTTGCTTGGCGAGGTTATCGCCGATAATCGGCAAATAGGATTCGGTAATCAGCCAGTTGCGCACAAATGAGGTGAGCGGCCGCGCCTTAAAATCTTGCAGGCGCAGCTGGCGGCGCTGGCCTTCGACAAACTGCTGGCGCGCGGCGAGAAAACGGCGATAGGCTGGAATAAATTCTCTGCGGTGGCGCTCCACCTTTTCCAAAAAGGCATCCACCGACAATGACAGACTGCGCTCTTTGATCAATGCATGCTCACCGAGCAGACCCTCAATGCGAAATTCCAGATCGATCTGAGTCATTCTGCGGTCGAGGCGCTGATCGGCATTGAGCAACGCTATGGCTTCAGGAATATAGCGACGCAAATGCTGCAAGCCGCGATTTTCCACCATGGCGGAAAACCAAGCCTGGGATAGATCCCAACGGGCGGAGGGCAATCCAACCAATTTATCCAACGCGCTTTGATAGCGACGCCAGGCCGCATCGTCCAAGGAGCGGCGCAATTCCTCCGTCAATATCTGCGCATAGCGGCTGCCAATAAATTCCAGCCGTTCGCGGCCCAATTCCAATACCAGATATTCGGCGGCGCGCACCCTTGTCAGCGCATTGATCGGCAGTGGATGCGCTTCGACAAATGCCGCCATAGCCGCTTGAATTTCCCGCGCAAGAATATCCGCCGCTTGCTGGCTGCCAAAGACACGCTGCATATGCGCAGCGGACTGCGCCCGTTCGCTCCAGGTTTGCCAATTCATAGGAGTTTTGATTTGCGCGGAAAAGGATTCCAGATTGGCCCAGAATTTCTGCGCAAAACCGCGACTCAATGGATCAAAGCGCAATAAATCCGCCTGTTCAAGCGCTGGCAATAACGTTTGCAGAATCAGCGCGGCATCGTGATCGTGAATACCTTTTTCATAGCCTTCGCGGTAACGCTGGGCGGCATAATCCCGCACCAAGCGTTGCATGGCAGCCGAACCGAGCAAGGCACTTTTGAGCTGCTCACTATTGAGCCCGTCAGTATTGTGCTCTGCGGCGTAAATGATGCTGGCGGCAAGATATTCCGCCCGATAAATATCCGGGCTTTCCGACTCCAAGGTCACGGTCCAAAACGCTTTGAGCTCATTCAAAGCCGGGTCGTCGACCTGCTGGTAATATTCCGTACCGGTGAGATGGAGATACAGGGAATCCTGGCGCGGAATCAGGGTGAGATCCAATTCCTGCGTATTGACGCTGAATTTATGCCGTGGCCCGAGTTTGACCACATTGCCGCCGGCTTCAAATAAATCGCTTTTATCACGCAGGGAGCGCGCGCCTTGATCGCGAATACTTTTGAATTTCGCCTCCACGTCATCCGCTTTGACGGCGTTATCCAGTTCGCGCAACTGGGCGACAAATTCGCGCACCTTTTGCACCATGGCGTCGGCTGCGAAAAACGTATTCAGCTGCTGCGCGTCGGTAAATTTCTGCGCGCGCCGTTCGATGCTGGTGAGCACCCGCGACGCAGCATCCACCACTGCCTGCGCCTTGCGCTGGCGCTCGTCGAGCAATTGCTGTTTGTGTGCCTCAAAGGTCTCGTAAATTTCCTCGCGCTTGGCAACTATATCGGCGAGAAATTCCTCGCGGTCGGCAAACTGGCTTTCCAATTCCTCCAACTGCACCAGCAGGCGTGCCATTTGTTCATCGCAAGCCTCGGGTGTGGAAGCCAGACCTATGGCATTGGCGATGCTTTGGGACAGCAATTTAAATTGCGCGCCGAACTGCGCCACCGCCTCCGCCGAACCAAAACTTTTTTGTTTGTGCCCCGCCTGTGCTTTGCATTGATTCAACTTGGCGTATACCGCCGCTATGCCATCAATAATGCGCGTATGGACCGTCGCGTCGCCCACTTTGAGCGTAGCCAATAATTCGGTCAACAAATCCAGACCGGAAGCCATGCTGTCAATCTGCTGCAACAGCGGCGCAAGTTCAGCGACGGTCGTAACAACGTCCAGATCGCGATAAAACTGCTCGATGCGCTCCTCGTAGGGGCGCAAGGCGCGCTCGTCCGCGAGAAAAGCCACGGTTTTCTCACTGATGGCATTTTGCTGTTCCAACAGCTGCTGTTCCAGTTGCTCGATGCGAGCGACGTCAATGTAGCGGTGATCGCGAATGGTGGCGAGATGACCGCGCTGGCGGCGGATTGCATCCAGTGCGCGTACGTGATCGTCGGTGGTTTCCCAATTCGATGTTCGGATAAACGCCAGCAGCTGATTTTGCTGCTGCTCCGCGCCCGCCAGTGCTTGCACGGATTGCTGGCGAATATTTTCGACTTTTTCAAATTCGTCGATGGCCAGTTCGGCGGTTTTGCCAATTTCCGACAACAGCGGTTTCAAGCTGGCAGTGTCGGCGTCGCCAATCCAATAATGATCATCAAAAATCTTCAGTGCGGCTTTGCGCAATTCTTCATAGAGACGCAAAGTCACCGATTGGTTATCGATAATGCGCGCTACCGCAAATAAATCCGCGATGCCACGCACCAGCTCCGCATTGCCGACGCGTCCCAGAAATGTCTGTTTGGGCGGTTCGCGGCTGGCATGCTCCGCACTGAAAAACGGCGTGCGCCACACCTGCATGGGATGAACCCTTGTCGGCTCCGGCACCGCGGCAAAAATGACCAGCGTGCCGTCTTCGGCCAAGGCATAACCATCACCGTAAATCGGATTCTGCAGGGTTTTGTTAATCATGTTGTAGGCGAAAAGGCCCACCAACCCCGCCTTGGCCTCATAAAATACGTAGAGCACATCCTCGCCGTTGGGCGAGCGGATCATGCGGCTGAACAACATGTCACGACTGCCGTCATCAAACGTTTTGTACTGTCCCGTCTGCAAATAATAGCCTCCGGGAAAAACAATGCCGTGATCCTCCGGCAACTGCACACAGGACGCGCCTATGGCGTCTATGCGTTGAACTTCGCGGGTGAGCTTATTGAAAACCAGATAGCGCCACGCGGTTTCGCGGTAAGGCAGAATTTTCAGCAGAATCAAACTGCCGAGTTCGGCATACCAGAATTCACCATCGTCGATAGACTGATTGAGATCTTCCACCGGTTCGCGATAAATACCGAGACCGCTCTCGGTATTGTTTTCGATTTTTACCGTGAGGTCGCCACCGACGGTTTCAACGAAAATCTGATTGAGAATATTGACGTGTGGATGTTTGCCGTTGACCACCTGATCGCGAGTGGTTTTAGTCCATTCGAAATCAAATGCCGGTGGCAGTTGAATATCGCGTTCACCGCGATTGTCGATGTAGATTACCTGCTTCGCATCCGCAGACAGATTCCAACGAAACACCCGCATGTCGCTGCGCCGTTCGCCAATCTGGAATGCTGCCAATAATTTGCCGTTGCGCACTGCGAGCTGCACCAAATGCGTATGCTTGTAGTAGCGGTACAACTCTTCGAAGTCTCGCTGAAACGCAGGTTCAGTGAGAAAAGTGCCGGCGAGAGGAATTTCCTGCATCGCGGCATCATCACCGCTCCCTTCAAGCCGGAATAATGCAAAAACGTCGGCGACGCGAGTTTCGGTTTTCAAGCCGAGAAAAACGTTATAGCCGAACAGCAAAACATTCCCGACCTGAACTATGTCGCGAGGAATGCAATTATTTTCCGTGCGCACGCGGACGCGCGCTGCGACCGCCATTTCCGAATGGCCGAATTCCCCCAGCCGCGCCTGGTTGAGTGCTGAGGTGAGGATTTTGAGTTGTTCGCCCTGCTCGGTCAGACGCCGCCGAATGATGTCATAGGCACCACCTTCCGCCACCGCTTGGTCAAATTGAGAATTATCCGGATCTATGACCGCCATATTTTTTCCCTGTATGTGTGCTGCATGGAATGCGGGACTCAATGTGCAGAATCAGCGCCGCCACGCTCGCTGCAGGGCGGCGCCGGATATTAACCGGCTGTCAAGTCGGTTGCGGAGTTGGTAGCGTTGCCCGTAGCCTTGTGGCCGGTGAGGGAGAGGACGCTTTCCAGAATATTGGCGATGGTACTGCTCTTGGTGGCAAGGCCATCCACCGCTTTGCCGATGGAAAGCGATTTGGCGAAATTGTCGAAGAAATGCTCTTCACCGCCGACAATATCGATTTTCGCTTTCGCCAATGCGGTGGCGAGCACCTCGGCATTTTCCTTGGCAATTTCTTTGCCCGCCTCGATGGACGCAATCGCTTCTTTGAATGCGGTTTCCAACGTCATGCGGAATTCTTCGTGCTGACGTGTCTGCTCACTCATTTGGCTCATGGCAGTAAATTTATCTTCCAGACCATCGGCCTCTGCCTTGTATTTCTCGCGCACCACTTCGGCTTCGGCGATACCCACCTGACGTTTGGCCAGTGCTTCCGACTCGCCGCGCAGCGCGACAACCTTCGCTTCCGCTTCACCGGTATTTTTGATGACGTTGGCGTCGGCCTCACCTTTGGCCGCAATTACGCGCGCTTCCGCCAGCCCTTCTTTTTCCATAGCGTCGGCCTTGGCTTCCTGCACTTTGGCGGCCGCCAGTCCTGGGGCGGCTTGTTCAGCCTGCACACCTTCGGCCATTTTCTTCTTGGCGTCGGCTTCTTTTGCGGCGGCGTCGAGGCGCGCCTGAGCCAGCGTGGTAATTTCCACAGATTTGTGTTTCGCCGCCAATTCTTCGGCTTCCGCCGCTTTCACCTGTTTGACTTTCTCTTCTTCCGCAGAAGCCTGAGCTTCCAATACCTGGATTTGGCGGCGGCGATCCGCCTCGGACACTTCGCGCACTTCTTTGATTTTTTCTTCCTCGATGGCGACGGTTTTGTCCACCGCAACGCGCTCGCGGATCACGTTGGCAATTTCCTTGCGCTCGATTTCGATGGCTTTTTCCGCTTCTATTCGCTGGATTTCCACTTCGCGTTCGCGCGATACAATTTCCAGGTCGCGGGCGCGAGTGACTTTTTCCTGCTCGATCACCACAGCGCGCTGGCGATTCTGCTCGGCCACCTCCACTTCGCGCTTCTGATTTTCCGTCTGTACCAACAGTTCCTGGTCCACTTGAATGGTGGCGGACTGAGCTTTTTTACGCTCCTCTTCCTGCACGCGTTTCGTCTCAGCCTGTTCGCGAGCCTGAATAGTGGCAATTTCGCGCGCTTGGCGTGCTTCAGCATCTTTTTGCTGACGCTCAAGCTCCAACATGGCTTCCGTGGTTTCCACGTTTTTCTTTTTGATCGCCAACTCTTCGTCGCGTTCGAGCATATTGGTCTTGATATTCTGCTGCGCGGTCAATTCGGTGATTTTGCGAATACCTTCGGCGTCGAGAATATTGTGTGGATCAAGCGAGCTTTTCGGCGTCTGCTCGAGATAGTCGATGGCCACGTCCTCCAACACATAACCATTCAAGTCGTTGCCGATCACCTGAATGATTTTGTCACGGAAATCCTGCCTGTCTTGAAACAGGCGGACAAATTCAATTTGTTTACCAACAGATTTCAGGGCTTCGGAAAACTTGGCGTTGAACAGCTCATTCACGGCGTGTTTGTCCGACGCGCGGCTGGCACCCAGCGACTTGGCGACTTTCAGCACGTCTTCCGGGGTTTCATTTACGCGCAGATAAAAAGCGACAGTAATATCCGCGCGCATATTGTCGGCACAAATCAGGCCGTCTTTGCCGCGCCTGTCCACCTCAAGCGTGATCAGCGATATTTTCATCAATTCTTTTTTATGAATAACAGGCCACACCCACGCACCGGTAAAAAATACCTTCGGGCGGGAAGTGGTGTCGTTCTTGATCAACGCAGTCCCCTGCTCGACCTTGATATAAAAGGCCTTGGCCAAAGCGGCAATCGCGATCAGCGCAAGAATGAGGATACCGACCACGGTCAATATCATCAGGAAAACTGGGGTGGATTCAGACATGGTAGTGCTCCTTTCTTAATGAAACTTTATTTTGAAAATCCGCTAATTGTGGAAATCTGCTAATTGTGGAAATCTGCTTCGGAGACGACGCGATATACGTTTTCGCCCGCGACATATTCCAGCAGTACGACTTTATCGCCGCGCTTAAAACTTTCATCCTTATAGGCGCGAACTTTGACGATCAACCCCGCCCCGCCGTCTTCAACATAGGCCTCGCCGAAATTGCGATTGACTTCACCTGTGCGCACTGTTGCCACTTGACCGAGGACCTGCTTCTGAACCTCCTGGTTGGTCGCAACGAAAATTGGGCGTAAAGGTTTGATCAATACGGCGGTTATTAAGGCAGCGACATACAGCGCCGCGATAATGACCGGTATTCCGAGCAGCAGCTGCAACCAGCGGAAAGGCACAAAGGGGTAAATAAAAAACACCACCAGAAAACACAGCATCCAACCGCTCAGGGAAATCAGGGAGATAACGATGGTGATTGGCACGCCGTTGAGGCCGAGGCGAAAAAGCAATCCGGAGAAGACATTCAAACTCGTCACTGAATCGGCGGCGTCCATATCCAGATCAAATGCCTCAATGCCGACAAATCCCAACATGGTCAACAGCCAATACGCCACCGACAAAATCAGGAAAAAAGTAAAGAACACCGTAGGAAAGGAAAAAATGATGTTAAGAAAAATATCCATTTGATCGCTCAGCAATATGGCAAACATATGTCCTTCCTAGTGGTTGTTCGGGAAGTTCGGCTTCTCGAATGGACCACTCATCCCTGGCGGCGCAGGGCCGCCAGTATAGCGCCTAGGGGTTTACCCGATGGCAGAAGCCAAGGTGTTATTTCTTTTGTTTCAGCCGCTCTAGGATGTCCTGGGCGCTGGAGCCGTTGGAAACGATTCCCGCTTTCTCAAGTTTGCGCTGCAGATGGTCTTCGCTGGTTTCCTGAGCGAGTTCCGTGGCGGCTTTCATTTGCGCGGATTTCTGCGCTTGTTTTTCTTTAATGCGTTCAAGAGATTCCATAGCGGTCTGCAATTTGGAATTGGAGCCACTGTGACGCTCGGCCACTGCGGCCTGGGCGCGCTGAACATTTTCCGTGGCTTTTACCGTATCCACCTGCTGTTTCAGACGCTTGATATTCTGTTCGGCCTGCTTGACCGCCTCGCGCAGCTGATTGGCGCTGCCGGCAAACTCCTGAGCCATCGCCTCTTCATTGCGCAACTGATTCTCGAAATCCGCAATTTTTTGTGCGACCTCCAACGCGAGCGCATCTTCGCCTTTGCTCAACGCCTGGGTCGCGTAACCCTCGTGCTTAGCAATTTGCTCGCGCAATTGCTGGCACTTTTCCTCCGCCAGTTTTTGCCGCGCGATTATGGCCGCGAGGGAGTCCTTGCTCTGGCGCAACTCCTCCGACGCATCGCGCACTTCCTGGTCGAGAATTCTCAACGCCTGGGTGTCCACGATCGCCTCGCCCACTTCCGTGGCTCCACCGCGCAGGGCGGTAATCATTTTGGCCCATATATTCATAGTCGATCTCCTAGGCTTGCGCCTCATTGGGGGTTTTCAAAAAATCCGCATAGGCCTCAGTCGCCTGAATGACGTTCGACGCGAGCACCTCAATTTCAAACACTACATTGGCGAGTTCGGAGGCGGAACTCAGGGCACCAAACATATGGTAGTAGTCTTTGCCGTGCGCGAGCGTGTCCAGACTGATGGTGGAGAGCGGAAAATATTTATGAGTCCGCAACACCGCATCGTTGAGCCCAACCTGATCAATCACATCGTCCGCAGACCAGAGCACCGACTCTGCAATAATCTGATCTCCCGCCACTGTCACAAATACGGGCAGATCGCCGTACTCGTGCATGGTGATATGGAGCGCCGGTTCGACGCCGTCGATCAACGCCAAGGTCGCCTTGTGCTCGCGGAACAGAGAGGCTCCCTGCAGCGCATCGAACAAAGATTCGGTCGTCCAAGTGTTGGCTGATTCGATCATCATTTTTCCTCCGATGGTGGCCAAGTCGAGCGTATCGACGGTTTCGCGCAATTGCTTTTCCACATGGGCAAGCAACTTCGCATTTTCCGGGCGAATCCAAACCTCCTTTTTCACCAGACCGCTGTCGCGCAGTCGCTTGCGGAATTCCCTCTGGTAGTGGGCGGACGATTTCGCTTTCATGAGACGAACCATACCTTCTTACATGTAATCTTGTAAATATCATCACATGTAATATTTTGGAATAGATTACATGTGATACCAAACGGCGAGTTTACACAGATTTCCTCACCCTGTTGCTTCTTATATATCCCTAAGGCAAAACCCACTGTTGTCGCTACGGCTGCGACGGGCGTAAACCTTGACAGCTAGGGACCGTCCCCCTAGCATCCACCCCCAATTTCCGACCAACCAAGATTCCCGCCGATGCTGCCGTTTCAACAAGCTGTCGCCACCGACTTGTCTTTGGTGAACGACATGATCATCAAAGAACTGCATTCCGAAGTCGGCCTGGTGGAAAATATAGGCCACTACATAGTGGATGCCGGCGGCAAACGCCTTCGCCCCATCCTGGTTCTACTCACCGCACGCTGCCTGGAATATCCCAAACAGCGCCATATCGATCTGGCGACCATCATCGAATTTATTCACACCGCCACACTGCTGCACGACGATGTGGTCGATATGTCAGCGCTGCGCCGTGGCCGCCCCACGGCCAACGCCCAATTCGGTAATGCGCCGAGTGTGCTGGTGGGTGACTTCCTTTATTCCCGCGCGTTTCAGATGCTGGTGCGCCTGGGCAGCATGGAGATCATGGCGATCCTGTCCGACACCACCAACGTGATTTCCGAAGGTGAAGTCCAACAGCTGATTAACGCCAAAAACCCTTCGGTGAGCGAGCAGGACTATCTGACCGTTATCCATAAAAAGACGGCAGCCTTGTTTGAGGCGGCATGTCGCACCGGGGCGGTTCTGGCTGGAGCCGGGGAAGAGCAGAAACAGGCGGCTTTTTTGTTTGGCCATCACCTGGGGCTGGCATTTCAGTTGATCGACGATCTGTTGGATTACGAAGGCGATCAGGCGGCGCTAGGAAAAAACATTGGCGACGACTTGGCAGAGGGCAAACCGACACTGCCGTTGATTCACGCCATGGCACACACCGAAGGCGCCGAACAGGAGCTGATCCGCGACGCCATCACCAACGGCAGGGTCGATCATCTGGCCGATATTGTGGCGCTGATCCGTCGCTGCGGCAGTCTCGACTACACCCGGCGCAAAGCCCAGGAGCACGCTCAAAAGGCGGAACTCGCTCTGGGCGCATTGCCCGACAACTCCTGGCGCAAGGCGATGGAGGAACTCGCCCGCTTTTCGGTTACCAGAGCCTATTGAGACATCACCAGCCACGACAACAATTCCGCGGGGATGCTGACCAAGCCCCGCGCCCACCCCTGGAGAAATCCATGTCCTACAGCAGACTTTCCGACAAATACACCGTTTGGCCGCAACTGGAGCAACACCGCGAATCCTGGAAAAGCCAGACACTCGCCAACCTGTTCCGCGATGACGGCAATCGCTGCGCGCGCTTCAGCGTCTCTGCCGCCGGCATCGAGCTGGACTACTCGAAAAACCACGTCACCACCGAAACCCTGCAACTTCTGCTCGAGGTCGCCCGCCAGGCGGATTTGAGCGGCGCTATCAAAAAGCTACTCAAAGGCGAGCACGTCAACGGCACCGAAGACCGCCCCGCTCTGCACACCGCGCTGCGCCACACTGGTACACCGGTGACCCCAGAGCAAAAAGCCGTAGCAGAAACCCTGGACAAGATGGCTGGCCTGATTACCGCCGTACATGAGGGTCAGTGGACCGGCTACACCGGCCAGCGCATCACCGACGTGATCAATATTGGTATCGGCGGTTCCGACCTGGGTCCGCGCATGGTGACCAAGGCGCTGACGCCCTATTTGAACGCAGCCGTTAACGTACACTTCGTAGCGAATATCGACGGCGCCGAGCTCTCCGACACCCTGGCCAAGCTCGATCCCGCCAGCACCCTGTTTATAGTCGCATCCAAATCCTTCTCCACCCAGGAAACACGGGAAAACGCCCTCAGTGCCCGCACCTGGATGTTGGATGCCGGCTGCCCTCAGCAAGAACTAAGAAAGCACTTTGTCGCCATTTCATCCCGGGTCGATAAAGCGGTGGAATTCGGCATAGCGCAGGAAAACGTCTACCCGATCTGGGACTGGGTCGGCGGTCGTTATTCCCTTTGGTCCGCCATCGGCATGTCCATTGCCTTTGCCGTGGGCATGGACAACTTCAACCGTCTGCGCGCAGGCGCAGAGGCCATGGATAAACATTTCGCGGAGGCTCCGCTGGAGAAGAACCTGCCGGTCCTTATGGGGCTGCTGATGTTTTGGTATAGCGAGTTCATGGGCTCCAGCACGCAGGCGATCCTGCCTTACGCCCATCACTTGAACCTGCTGCCGTCTTACCTGCAGCAATTGGAGATGGAAAGCAACGGCAAGAGCGTGACCCGCGACGGCAACCCGGTGGACTACCCTACTGGTGCCATCGTATGGGGTACCGAAGGCACCAACGGCCAGCACTCGTTTCACCAACTGCTGCATCAAGGTACCAGCCTTGTACCCATCGACTTTATCGCCACGCTGAAAGGTCACGATGAGTTGAAACATCAACACCGCCTGCTATTCGCCAACTGCGTGGCGCAGAGCCAGGCGCTGCTGACCGGGCGCAATCTGGATATGGCAAAGACCGAGCTGAAAGCGCAAGGCTACAGCGAACAGGAGATCGCCTTCCTGGCGCCGCACAAGGTTCATCCAGGTAATCGCCCCAGCAACACCATGGTGATGGAAAAGCTGACTCCAGAAACCCTCGGTGCGTTGATCGCCGCCTATGAGCACAAGGTGTACACCCTCGGCGTGCTGCTGGACATCAACTCCTTCGACCAATGGGGCGTGGAGCTGGGCAAACTGCTCGGCACTCACGTCAATATCGCCATTGAAACCACCGATATCCCCGGCGACTGGGATTCCTCCACCCAGCATCTGATCCGCCGTTTCTGCAGCGTCAATTCCGACCTCTAGCCACCCGAAGGGTCCGCATCACATCACAAAAGTGAGTGCGGACCCGCTCCGCTCGGCCTTTATTTGTGACCGATCGTGACAGAATCACTTGAATCGGTGTCAACAGTTGCCCCTATAATCGGACAAATTCGAGCAGCGTTTATAACGGCGTCGTATATCCATGGAAAAACTTCCCCCGCGGGCGGGCGTTAGTCTGCAGCCGCAGCACTATCAGGAGATCCTGAATTCACACCCCAAAATCGGCTGGGTGGAAATTCATCCCGAAGACTATCTGGGACTGGGCGGAGCAGCGCATTTCTATCTGGAAAAGATCGCCGGCCACTACCCTTTGGCCATGAACAGCCGCAGCCTGTCCCTGGGCTCGGCGGAAAGCGTCAACAGCAAACATCTGCAAGATATCGCCTCCCTGGTGGAGCGCTATTCACCTGCACAATTTTCGGAGCACCTCGCCTGGAGTCGCTGGCAGGGCAACTATTTCCACCAAATGTTCCCCCTGCCCTACACCACTGAAAGCCTGGATCAGGTGAGCTTTAACGTCCGCACGGTACAAAACCGGCTGGGACGACGCATCCTGTTGGAAAACCCCGCCCGCTTTTTCGCCCTTGAAGAAGAATTCAGCGAGGGCGCGTTTTTCTCCGAACTGGTGCGCTCCAGCGGCTGCGGTCTGTTGTTGGATCTCACCAGTCTCTACATCTCCTGCCTGAATCTCGGTAAAGATCCTTTCAAAGAGCTACAGCAGTACCCCCTGGCGGCCGTCAAAGAGATCCATCTTGGAGGCCACACCCTGATGCCGCTGGATGACGACTACATTCTGCTGGTGGACGATCACAGCACCGCCATCTGCAAACCGGTGTGGCAGCTCTACCGCGAAGCTCTGCTGCAACTGCCAAAGCCGGTTGCCACGCTGATCGAATGGGACAGCAAAGCGCCGGAGCTGAGGGTGATTCTGGAGCAGGTGGCGAAAGCGGATCAGATTAT
>JBQGED010000157.1:0-3043 GCA_052039425.1 Sphingobacterium griseoflavum
TTGTCGCTCAGCATAGGCGCGCCTTCCGCCCACCAAAGGTTCTGTGATGAGGCCAATTCACCTGCTGTATTTGGCAGTCCTGACATTGTGGCTGCCCCTTAGCTCAAGCGCTGAAACCATTAAGGTAGCCGTCGCCACCAATTTCACCTCGACCATGAATGTGCTGGTCGCCGAATTTGAAAAATCCTCCGGCCATGAAGTGGATCTATCTTTCGCTTCCAGCGGAAAAATCTACGCACAGATAATCAATGGCGCGCCCTATCACGCTTTTTTCTCCGCCGATCAAACAACCCCCGAAAAACTGGAAATCGTCGGCAAAGCTGTTCCCGGCACCCGCTTCACTTACGCCATAGGCGCCTTGGCGCTTTGGTCCGCCAAACCCAATTTTATTGACGGGCAAATACAGGTTTTGAAAACTGGACAATTCAACAAAATTGCGTTGGCCAACCCCAAATTGGCGCCCTACGGCGCCGCTGCAGTGGAAGTTCTGGAAAAATTGGATTTAGTGAAAGCAGCACAACCGAAATGGGTACAAGGGGAAAATATCGCTCAGACCTACCAATTTGTTTTCACCGGCAATGCCGATTTGGGGTTTGTGGCGCTGTCGCAGATTATGCAAGACGGTAAATTAAAAAGCGGATCTTATTGGCCAATTCCCACCGATTTGCATACGCCTATATTGCAGGACGCGCAGTTACTGCTGCCGGGGAAAAACAACATAGCGGCGCAAGAATTAATGGCGTTTATGCAATCGGGTCTGGCGAAGGCCATTATCCGATCGCACGGCTATCAAACAGCAGGTGAACAATAAATGTTTAGCGACGCCGATATCGCCACGATTGTGCTCACCTTAAAATTGGCGACCATCGTCACTGTGCTCTTATTGCTGATCGGCACACCCATCGCGTTATGGTTGGCGCGCACGCGCTCATGGCTTAAAGGGCCGATCAGTGCAATTGTCGCCATGCCCTTGGTTTTGCCGCCGACGGTATTGGGATTTTATTTGTTAGTCGCCATGGGTCCAGAAGGCTTTGTCGGCAAATTCACCCAAAGTCTCGGTCTTGGCACTTTGCCGTTTACCTTTTGGGGACTGGTGGTGGCATCGGTGTTTTATTCGCTGCCCTTTGTGGTGCAGCCGATTCACAACGCCATTGAAGCCATAGGCACACGCCCTCTGGAAGCCGCTGCGACCTTGCGAGCGGGACCCGTAGATCGATTTTTCAGCGTGGTGCTGCCCCTCGCCAAACCCGGTTTTCTCACCGCCGCCATACTGGGATTTGCACATACAGTCGGTGAGTTTGGCGTGGTATTGATGATCGGCGGCAATATTCCAGGGGAGACACGGGTTGTATCGGTGCAAATCTACGATTATGTGGAAGCCCTGGAATATGCCAATGCCCATCGCCTGGCGGGGGCACTGGTGCTGTTTTCTTTTGCGATTTTGTTATGTCTTTATCTGGTCCACGACCGCTCCGCGCTGCGCAAAACTTACAAATGATTAACAGGCATCGGTTGACACACCGGGGGCCTGTTCCGATACTGCGCCCCACCTACAACAAGGAGTTTTTGTTATGAATTTCACTTATCGATTCACTTCATTTTGTCTTGTTTTGATTTCTGCACTGCTCTTCGGCTGTACAGCCACGGAATCCCATCGGGTAGTGGAATCGCAAAAAGTGGTGTCCTACGGCACCGCCTACAACGGACCTAAAACCACATTGGTGGTTGGCAATTTCCAAAACCGCTCGAATTATATGCAGGGCCTGTTTTCCTCCGGTGATGACCAGTTAGGCAATCAGGCCAAAACCATTCTGAAAACCCATCTGCAACAAACCAACCGTTTCAAAGTCGTTGATCGCGACAATATGGCGCAAATACAGGAAGAGGCGCAGCTGCGCGGACAGAAACAGGCATTGCAAGGTGCACGTTATGCGGTCACTGGTGCTGTCACTGAATTTGGTCGCAAAGTGACGGGTGATAAGCAGCTTTTCGGTATTCTCGGCTCGGGCAAAAATCAAATCGCGTATGCCAAAGTGTCTCTGAATGTGGTGGATGTGCTTACTTCAGAAATTATTTATTCCACCCAGGGCGCCGGAGAATATCAATTAAGCGAACGTGAAATTGTCGGCTTTGGCTCCAACGCCGGTTACGACGCCACGCTCAACGGCAAAGTCTTGAATTTCGCTATTACTGAAGCCGTCAATGAACTGGTGCGCGCGCAGGACAGCGGCCTTTTCAAAGTCAGCGAATAAGCAGGAAGCAGACATGAAAGCTTGTGTCATAACCGCTCTGCTGGCGATGTGTGCGTTGCTCAGTGCGTGCCAAACCACTCCGGCGCTTTATTACTGGGGATCGTACGAAGACCAGTTGTATAACATGTACAACAAACCGGGAAATGCGCCGCCTGAACTGCAAATCGACCAACTGAGCAACGACATTTCTCGCGCGGAAAACAGCGGCAAAAAAATCGCCCCCGGTGTTCACGCGCACTTGGGTTTGATGTATGCCATGGTGGGCAACATGGCGGCGGCGGAAGCGGCTTTTACGAATGAGAAAAGGCTCTATCCCGAATCCGCAACATTGTTGGATGGGTTGCTACAGCGCGCTTATGACGCCAAACGCAAAAACGGAGTCAAGCTGTGATGCGCCATTTCACCCAGCTTATTTTTGTTTTTGCTGCCGCCCTTATCGCCGGCTGCTCGTCCTCTCCAGCGAAGGAAAACACTGTGTTCGCGCAACATCGGCCGCTGTCGATTCTGGTGTTGCCGCCAGTGAACAACTCCGTTGAAGTCAACGCGCCTTACACCTATTTATCCACCATCTCAAAGCCGCTCGCGGAAAAAGGCTATTACGTTTTCCCGGTGGCGGTGATCGACCAATTTCTGAAAGAAAATGGGCTGCCCACGCCGGACGAGATGAATACGATTCCGCTGGATAAAATTCGCCAGTACATAGGTGCGGACGCGGTGCTGTATGTGACGATTACCGATTGGGGTCAAAAATTTCAGGTGATCTCATCGAAAGCGGTGGTGCGCGCCCATGT
>JBQGED010000158.1:0-9012 GCA_052039425.1 Sphingobacterium griseoflavum
CCGGCGTTGCCGGGTGCGACAAACACGGTACCGATATCCGGGTTCTGCGCCGCTTTCCAGGCCAGGGCGTGCTCGCGCCCGCCGCTACCGATGATCAGGATATTCATAAGGGTCTCCAGGATCAGTGGCGGAAATGCCGCATGCGGGTGAATACCATGGCCATGCCGTGCTCGTCGGCGGCCGCGATCACTTCCTCGTCACGCACGGAACCGCCGGGTTGAATCACCGCTGCAATGCCGACCGCGGCGGCGTTATCGATACCGTCGCGGAAGGGGAAGAAGGCATCGGAAGCCATCACCGAGCCTTTGACTTTCAAGCCGGCGTGTTCGGCCTTAATGGCGGCGATACGGGCGGAGTTGACGCGGCTCATTTGGCCGGCGCCCACGCCGATCGTCTGACGGCCACTGGCATACACGATGGCGTTGGATTTGACCATCTTCGCCACTTTCCAGGCGAACAGCAGGTCGCGCAGCTCTTCTTCGGTGGGGGCGCGTTTGGTGACCACTTCCAGTTCATCTAGGGTCACCATACCCAGGTCGCGATCCTGCACCAACAGGCCGCCGGTTACGCGCTTGTAATCCAGGCCGGGCAGGGATTTTTCGCCCCACTGGCCGCATTGCAGCAGGCGCACATTTTTCTTCTCGCTTACCACCGCGCTCGCTTCCGCACTGACGCTGGGGGCGATGATCACTTCGACGAACTGTTTATCGACGATGGCTTTGGCAGTGCGGGCGTCGAGCTCGCGGTTGAAAGCGATAATGCCGCCGAACGCGGATTCGGGGTCGGTGGCGAAGGCTTTTTCATAGGCGCTGAGAATATCGCCGGCTTCCGCCACACCGCAGGGGTTGGCATGTTTGACGATCACACAAGCGGGTTCGCGGAACAGTTTGACCGTTTCCAGCGCGGCGTCGGTGTCGGCCACATTATTGAAGGACAACTCTTTGCCTTGCAGCTGCTTGGCGGAGGCGATACTGGCTTCGCCGAGATTGGCCTCGCGATAAAACGCCGCATTCTGATGCGGGTTTTCGCCGTAACGCATGTCCTGCACCTTGATGAACTGAGTGTTGAACGTGCGTGGGAAATGTTCCGTGCCGGAGGTTACCAGGCGACCAAAATAATTGGCGATGGCTCCGTCATAGGCGGCGGTGTGCTCGTACGCGGCGATGGCGAGGTCAAAACGGGTTTTGAGGCTGAGAGCACCCTGGTGGTTATCCAGCTCGGCCAACACATCGGCGTAGCGCGCCGGGCTCACGACTATCGTCACATGAGCATGGTTCTTCGCCGCGGCGCGCACCATGGTCGGTCCGCCGATATCGATATTTTCCACCGCGTCTTCTAGGGAGCAGCTGGGTTTGGCGACGGTTTTTTCAAACGGGTAGAGGTTCACCACCACCAGGTCGATCGGCTGAATGCCGTGTTCCTGCATCACGGCGTCATCCAGGCCGCGGCGCGCGAGTATGCCGCCGTGGACTTTGGGATGCAGGGTTTTGACCCGGCCGTCCATCATTTCGGGGAAGCCGGTGTAGTCGGCGATTTCAGTGGCGGGAATCTGGTTCTCCACCAACAGCTTGTAAGTGCCCCCGGTAGAGAGCAGTTTGATGCCCTGGGCTTGCAGTGCGCGGGCGAAATCCACGATTCCGGTTTTGTCGGAAACGCTGATAAGGGCACGTTTGATGGTGACGTGATCGGGGCCGGTCATGAGTAATCCTATCGAGTCCACAACGCGGATAGTCGCAGCGCAACGCGTGACGAATCACGCGCTGTCCGCGTTGTGGGTGTTAAAACTAAAAAGTTGAAGGTGCGGCCGCAGCCGCAGGGGCGGGGGACCCGCCGGTTTGTCGGCCGGTCCGAGGACCGGCGCCCGGAACTTACAGCAGGCCGTACTGCTTGAGCTTTTTGCGCAAGGTGCCGCGGTTCAGCCCCAATACTTGTGCAGCTTTGGTCTGGTTGTGGCGGGTGTACTTCATCACCACTTCGAGCAGCGGGGTTTCCACTTCGGACATCACCATCTCGTACACATCAGTCACGTCCTGGCCTTCCAGGTGCTGGAAGTAGTTGTTAACGGCAATTTCAACGCTGTCGCGCAGGGAGGCGCGCTGGTTGATGCCATAGACTTCACCGGCCGCTTTGGCCGCCACGTCCAAGGGGCGTTCGGTGATCAGAGTTTCTGCGGTATTCATGCTGCTTGGTCCTCTAGTTGATTCAGCCGGGCGAACATAAGTCGGACGGCATTTAGTTGTTCTTCTGGAGTGTTAAGAGAGTTGAATGTCTGGCGCCAGGCGTCAGTGTCCGGCCCGGCTGGCAAATACGCGCGGAGCGTTTTTTCCAGGTACCAGGCAAGATGTTTGCGGGCAATACGGCAGCCCATAAAAGCGCCGTAACAATCGTGCAGTCCGCGGAGATGGTCGATCAGCACTGCTTCGATCTCCCCCAGAGTAGGCCTGGCGGGCAGGCTATCGTGCGCCAGGAAGGTGTTGATCTCGCGGAAAAGCCAGGGATTGCCCTGGGCGGCGCGGCCTATCATAACGGCCGCCGCACCCGTATGCAGTAACACATTGCGGGCTTTGTGAGGGGTATCTATATCGCCGTTGGCGATCACCGGAATGCGCAAGTCAGCGACAACGGCGGCGATGGTGTCGTATTCCGCCTCGCCGTTGAAGCGGCAGGCGCGGGTGCGACCGTGGATGGTCAGCGCGGCGACGCCTGCGTCTTCGGCGATCCGCCCGATAGCGCGGGCGTTGCGATGGCCGGGGGCCGGACCGGTGCGGATTTTCAGGGTGACGGGAACAGAGACCGCTTGGGTGACGGCAGTGAGAATGTCCGCCACCAATGTTTCATTTTCCAGCAGAGCGGAGCCGGCGGCCTTGTTGCACACTTTTTTCGCCGGGCAACCCATATTGATATCGACGATCTGGGCTCCGAGATCGACGCAAGCGCGTGCGGCATCGGCCATCTGCTGCGGTTCACTGCCGGCGATTTGCACACTGCGCGGGCCGCAGTTGTCATTCCACATCAGGCGCGTGCGGCTTTTGTCCGTGTGCCAAAGCTTGGTGTCGGCGGTCACCATTTCATTGACCACGAGTCCCGCCCCCAGGTGTGCGCACAACGCGCGGAACGGCAGATCCGAGACGCCGGCCATTGGCGCCAGCACAGTGCGGCTGCCAATTTGATAGGGTCCGATTCGGAACAACTGATTCCCCCGGGGTGCGAAAACTCGCAGTAACAGATGAAGTGGTGTGTAGTCGTCTGGCCCCGACCGGGTTCGGTCGGAAAGGGGCGGTATGATAACGCCAAGATGCCCCTTTGGAAACGCACATTTTAATCAGATTGGTCAAAAAGTGGCTTATTTGGCGCGAAAACTACCAGGGTTGTGGGGTAGTTCAGTCGACGATGGTGATGTGATAGCTGACGGCATCGCGACCGGGGTCGGCGATTTCCAGCGCTATATGGATCGGCTGGCGCACCGGCATCTTGTCGCGGCCGGCGAGCTCCCCACCGAGGTATTCCGCCGGGGTGAGGCGGCGGCTGGCCACCGGCTCACTGCGCAGATTGGTAAAGGTCAGCTCAAGCACCGGGAAGGCCTGCTCGAAGACGGCATTGTTTTGCAGAATCACATCCACCTGCAGAGCGTCAGTGATATCCGGATGGCTGCGCACCAGGAGATTGGACGTTTGAATCTGGCTGCGGTCGCGCAGTTCCGGCAGCTGGCAGCCGACATAGCGGCAGACCACCGCATAGGCGGAGCGGTAGGGCTCCACCCGACTCAGCCGGTCGAATTCCAGCCAGGCCACCTGTGTCAGCAGACACACCAGCGCCACCAGTGCCAACGCCGGCCAGAGCAGACGTCGGCGCCAGGCGCCAGGCTCCTGCCAGTCGACTTCCAGCGGCTCCGGCTCCAGGGACGCGATAACTTCCTTTAGCGGCTTGGGTTCCAACTTAGGACGTATAGGCTTGCGTTTTGGCGGCTCTGGCGGTGGTGCCGCAGCAAGGATTTCCTCTTGCTCTTCGTGTTCAGCATCTCGTGCGTCTTCAGCCGATTCATCCGCATGTGTTTCCGTCTCTTCTTCCAGCTCGTTTTCATGGGTGAAGTGTTCGGCGGGCTCATCCACATCATTCGGCGCTGCGGCAGGCTCATCCTCATCCACCACTGCAGGCTCGTCCTCGATCAGTGGATCTTGGACCAGGGCATTGAAATCGGGCGTTGGCGCGGATGCAACTGTATCGTCTTCGTCGCGAACCGGCACTGGCGGCTCGGGCGGTGGCGGGGCCGGTTTGGGAGTAATTTTCTTGAACTGGATATTGAGGTCGTCATCGTCCTTCAATAATTCCAGCGCCCAGGCTTCATCATCTTCCTCGTCTTCCGGTTCTTGTTCGGGTTGAGGCTGTGCGGGCTTGTTCAACTCAGCGTCGGATCGGCGACGCCAATCCGGCATGTCTACTTCTTCTTCCTGCCCCGCGAACGTTTCCATCCTAGTAGGTGGTTCAGATGCAGGGACAGGTTGGGATGATGTTTCGGTAAACCGCGTCGTTGGCCGGATGGCTTCGGGCTGCGGTTGTGGCCGCGGAACGGATGGCGGTGTTTGGCGGCCCACTTCCAAATGGTCGCGCGCGTTGAACACGCTCAGGCAGGAGCCGCAGCGCACGACTCCCTTGGCAGACTTCAACAATGCTTCAGAAATGCGGAAAGCGGTGCCGCATTTCGGACAGCGTGTGATCATGTCTGCCATTCAGAATCCTTCGAACCGGTAAAAGTGGAGGCAAGTTTAATCATAACCGCCGCGCAGGTAAAACCGCGCCGTTACAAGGAAAATTCTGGACCGGCTGTCACAATTCGCCCGTGGCGATGCAAATCAGCCGGCAAAGCGTGCACCCGTCATGCACACCCATTCATCCTTTTGGCGGATGGATTCAAAATCGATTACGGCCCTATAGGCCTGCTGCACGGCCTCCGCCTGACTGGCGAGCACGCCGGAGAGACAGATGCGGCCGCCGGGCTTCAACAATGTTAGTAGGGTCGGCGCTAATTCCACCAATGGGCCGGCCAGAATATTGGCCAGCAGCAGATCCGCCGGTTCGCTCGGCGCCTGCTTCGGGAAAAACACGGGAAAGCATTCCGCCGGCAGACTGTTGCGCGCCGCATTGTCCCGCGTTGCCAGCAGTGCCTGCGGATCTATATCAACTCCCACTGCCTGCCGTGCTCCGAGCAATAAGCTGGCAATGCCGAGAATGCCGGAACCGCAACCGTAGTCGATTACCGACATGCCCTCGAGCTGTTGCTCACCCAGCCAGGTAAGACATAGGTAAGTCGTGGGATGTGTGCCAGTGCCGAAGGCGAGGCCGGGGTCGAGCAGCAGATTCACCGCTGTCGGGTCCGGTGGCGCCAGCCAACTGGGGCAGATCCACAGGCGTTTGCCGCACTGGATTGGGTGATAGTGCTGCATCCACTCGCGCTCCCAATCCTTGTCTTCCACCACATGCCAGTGTGGTTGGTTAAGGCGCAGGCGCCGCTCGACTTTGGTGGTATCCACATCGGCTTCGAACAACCCGGTGACACGGGTGGCCTGCCATAGCGGCGTTTCCCCCAGTGCGGGTTCGAAGATGGGCTGATCCGCGTTGTCCTGCAGGGTGACGGATAGAGCGCCGGCGTTGAGCAGGGCCTCTTCCAAAGCGGGGGCGTCGTCGCGGTTGCTGTCGATGCGCAGTTCAAGCCAGGGCATAGAGTTGGGTGCTTTTAGCGAAGGAGGGAGCGGGCACCGCCGGGTGCCCGCCACAGGTTAGAGATTCAACTTCTTCTCGAGGTAATGGATGTTGACACCGCCTTTGGCGAAGGCTGCATCGCGCACTAGATCCTGCTGCATGGGGATATTGGTCTTGATGCCGCCCACGACCAATTCATCCAGCGCCACCCGCATGCGCGCCAGCGCCGCTTCGCGGGTTTCCGCGTGGGCGATGATCTTGGCGATCATGGAATCGTAATACGGCGGCACGCTGTAGCCTTCGTACAGGTGCGAATCCACACGCACCCCCAGGCCGCCCGGGACGTGGAAGTTGGTGACCTTGCCGGGGCTGGGCATAAAAGTCTTCGGGTCTTCCGCATTGATGCGGCACTCGAAAGCGTGACCAGTGACTTTCAGATCGCTCTGCTTGATGCGCAGCTTTTCGCCGGCGCAAACGCGGATTTGCTCTTTGATCAGGTCGACGCCCGTGATCATTTCGGTCACCGGATGCTCCACCTGGATACGGGTATTCATCTCGATAAAGTAGAAACGCCCGTCTTCATAGAGGAACTCAAAGGTGCCGGCGCCGCGATAGCCGATGTCCACACAGGCCTTAACGCAGGCTCTGAACACTTCTTCGCGAGCGGCGGGATCAATGTGCGGCGCTGGCGCTTCCTCCAGAACTTTCTGATGGCGGCGTTGCAGGGAGCAGTCGCGGTCGAACAGATGAATGGCGTTGCCCTGACCGTCCGACAATACCTGCACTTCCACGTGACGCGGGTTCTGCAGGAATTTCTCCATGTACACGGTATCGTCACCGAAAGCCGCTTTGGCTTCCGTTTTGGTGAGCTGAATCGAGTTCATCAGCGCGGACTCGGTGTGCACCACCCGCATCCCGCGACCACCGCCACCTGCGGCGGCTTTGATGATCACCGGGAAGCCGATTTTCTGGGCGATTTCCAGGCAGGTGTCACGATCATTCGGCAGGGCGCCGCCGGAGCCAGGAACGGTAGGTACGCCCGCCGCTTTCATAGCCTGAATAGCGGAAACCTTATCGCCCATCAGGCGGATCACATCCGGGTCGGGGCCGATAAAGGTGAAACCGCTTTTCTGGATCTGCTCAGCGAAGTCAGCGTTTTCCGCGAGGAAGCCGTATCCCGGGTGAACCGCCACTGAGTCGGTGATTTCCATGGCGCTGATGATGCGTGGGATGTTCAGATAACTCTGCGCAGACGCATTGGGGCCGATGCAGACTGACTCGTCCGCCAGGCGCACGTGTTTCAGGTCGCGGTCCGCCTGGGAGTAGACGGCCACCGTCTTGATGCCCATCTCTTTGCACGCGCGCATGATCCGCAGGGCGATCTCGCCGCGGTTGGCGATGAGAACTTTTTCGAACATAGGGATGCCCCGTTAGGAGATGATGACGAGAGGTTGGTCGAACTCGACGGGCTCGCCGTCGCCGACCAGGATGGCGCTGACAACGCCGCTCTTGTCCGCCTGGATCTGGTTCATCATTTTCATGGCTTCGATGATACACACCGGGTCTCCCGCCTTAACTTGGCTACCCACTTCGATAAAGGCCGGGCTGCCGGGGCTGGGCGAACGGTAGAAAGTGCCCACCATGGGGGATTTGACTGCGTGGCCCGCTGGCGTCTGCGTGGCCTCGGCCGCAGGTGCAGCAGCGGCTGGCGCGGCGGCGGGAGCTGGGGCGGCTTGTGGCGCAGGCATATAGGCGGGTGCGGCCGGCTGCACATAAACGCCGCTCGGACTGCGGCTGATGCGTACAGAGCCTTCACCTTCTTTGATCTCCAGCTCGGCCAGATTCGACTCTTCCAGCATTTCGATCAATTTTTTAATTTTGCGAATATCCATTAGGGCCTCTCGTGATAAACGGAAAGATTCTTAATTTGATGGATTGGCGGCGCCGATAAAATTCAGCGCCGCCTGCAGTGCAAGTTGGTATCCCTGAACGCCCAGGCCGCAGATGACGCCGCGGGCGATGTCCGACAGATAAGAGTGGTGGCGGAAGGGCTCCCGCGCGAAAACATTGGAGATGTGCACTTCAATGAAGGGAATGGCGACGCCAGCCAGCGCATCCCGCAGGGCCACACTGGTGTGAGTAAAGGCGGCGGGATTGATGATGATGAAGTTCACCCCTTCTTTAGAAGCGTCGTGAATACGTTCGATAAGTTCGTATTCCGCGTTGCTCTGCAGAGAGAGCAGGTGATGCCCGCGCGCCTTGCAGGCTTCCTGCAGCGCGAGGTTGATGTCCGCGAGTGTGGTGGAACCGTAGATGTGCGGCTCCCGCGTGCCCAGCAGATTCAAATTAGGGCCATGTAACACCAAAATGGTGGCCATAGAGGTATCTCGGAGTTTGTCAGAATCCTGGAAACCAGCCGGATGGCGTGCGCGGGGTGCGCACCGGCTGCGGAACAGTTGCCGTCCTGGCGCACATCGAAAGGGGTAAAAACGAACAAAGCCGCAGATGGCGGCTGAGGTCAGATACCAGCATTACCCTCGGATCAAGGGCGCGATTGTGCCTAAGTTGTGCAGCAGTGTCCACGCTAAAGAACACAATTCGCTTCAGATCGGTAGAAAATCGGGGGAATTCGGGATTTTTACGGATTGCTCACCAGGCCCGCTGGCTCAGCGGCGCGTTTAATCGCGGCGATCACCATGTCTTGGGTGAGCAATTGTGGCAGCACTTCTGCGGGTTTTGCCGGATCGGCGGAATACATGAGATATAGAGGCACGCCACTGCGATTGAATTCGGCCAGAGCGGCGCTGATCGCCGGGTCCTCATTGGTCCAATCGGCTTTTAACAGGGCGACATTGTATTGGCTTACGGCGGCGCGGAAGCCCTCGCGGGACAATGCCACCGCTTCGTTGGTTTTGCAGGTGACACACCAGTCGGCGGTGAAATCCACCAATACAGGCTGACCATTACCGAGCAGTTCTTCCACCAGTTCTTTGGAGAAGGCTTGCCAACCGTCATCAGTGGTGCGCAGCTCTTTTCCTATCCACGCCACCGAAATCGCGCAAGCGGCGGCGGCCATACCGCTCACCTGAACCAATCGGCGCCAGAGGGCGCTTTGCGGCAGGTTCTGGAACAGCCAGATCGCCAGTACTAGCGCCACCGCGCCGACGGCCAGAGAGAACACTCCTACCCCGCCGACCTGACGGCCGAAGACATAGAGTAACCAGGCTGCAGTGATGTACATGGGGAAGGCGAGGAACTCCTTGAACTTCTCCATCCACACTCCAGGCCGCGGCAGCATGTTGGCGAGCTTGGGGC
>JBQGED010000159.1:0-3496 GCA_052039425.1 Sphingobacterium griseoflavum
CTTACGCGACGCATCACGTCGGCGAAATGATTGCCATGGTGGATGCACTCTTGCGCCGCGGCCATGCGTATGTTGCCGAAAATCATGTGTTGTTCGACGGTAAATCCATGCCGGACTACGGCCGCCTGTCCAATCGATCTCTGGAAGACATGCTCGAAGGTGCGCGAGTGGAAGTAGCGCCTTACAAAAAGTACGGCGGCGATTTTGTATTGTGGAAACCCTCATCGGACAGTGAGCCCGGCTGGGACAGCCCCTGGGGGCGTGGTCGTCCGGGTTGGCATTTGGAATGCTCCGCGATGATCGAAAAACATTTGGGTGAAACCATCGATATTCACGGCGGTGGACGCGACCTGATTTTCCCCCATCATGAAAACGAGCTCGCGCAAAGCCAATGCGCCCACGGCGGTAAAGAATACGTTCGCTATTGGATGCACAACGGCTACATCAATATCGACGGCGAGAAAATGTCCAAGTCACTTGGCAATTTCCGCATGGTGCGCGATCTGCTAACGCAATTCCCCGGCGAAGTTATACGTTTTGCGCTGCTGTCCGCGCATTACCGTTCGGAGCTGGATTTTTCACCTGCATTGCTCGAACAGTCCAGGGCGAGCCTGGATTCTCTGTACGGCGCCCTGCGCAAAGTCAAAGACGTTGAAGCTGCTTCAGTCAGTGTTGCAGACAGCCCGGTTTATCAAGCGCTGCTCGATGACATCAATACGCCGCAGGCGATTAGCGCTCTGCACGACTTGGCGCGTCGCATCAACAAAGGTGAGGGTGTTGAGTTGGCACAGCTGAAGGGCGAAATTCTGGCTGCTGCGAATCTGATGGGCTTGCTGCAGCAGAACCCGGATAACTGGTTTCAGGGCGATGCCGCTGCAAGCGGCATAGATGCAGTACAAGTAGAGGCGTTGATCGCTGAGCGCCAGCAGGCCAAGTTGGATAAAAACTACGCCCGCGCAGACGCGATTCGGCAGGAGCTGAAGGCCATGGGCGTGGTGCTCGAAGACTCCAAGCAGGGAACCACCTGGAAAATCGAACACTAAATACCATTGCCGGGCCGGCACTCGCCGGCCCACGTCAGGAACTTACATTTGTGGGATAAAACTGTCGTTTGCACTCATCTATTCGATGCCTTGCGCAACGGCGATGGCGTCGTCAGTGAGCACGATCTGATCCGCTATCTGGATAATCACCAATGTTTTGCGGCCTTTGCCCGGGAACCGGCAAATCTTCGCTTGTTTCGCAAACATTTCATCACCCGCCATTGTCTGTACGATCTTCAGGAAAAAATAAGCGCGGAGTGGCGGCTGGATATCGGCATGATCAATATTGGGCTGCACAAGCTGGATGGTGCCGAGGTGCAAACCTCGCAATTGAGTGTGCTAGATGCGTCTTTGCGGGAGTACTACCGGGACCTCTCGCATCTAGAAAAGACGGACGTGGAATCGGTGGACGCATTGCTGCGCGATTTCTGGCAGCGCTTTGCGACAGCAGACAAAAGCGCGGATGCTTTAGCCGCACTCGATCTCGATAACACGGCCAGCTGGGCGGAAGTCCAACAGGCCTACAGGCGCAAGGTCCAGCGGGCGCATCCGGATCACGGCGGCACGCCAGCGGAATTTACCGCCGTGCAGGAAGCCTATGCAATTTTGCGTCAGCGCTTTAGCAAACCGCGCTGAGAAAAGACGTTTAACAAGTGAGAGGTGTAAGTGAGCTGGATCGGTCGGATCGTAGGATTTTTATTGGGTTGGGCAATGGGCAAGTGGTTCGGTGCGGCACTTGGTTTTGCCGCTGGTTACTACTTCGATCGCGCCTGGAAAAACTTTCGCGCCCAGTTCAATCCGGAGCAGCGTCGCAAAGTCGAGATGGCGATGTTCCACACCATTTTCCCCTTGCTCGGGCGTATGGCCAAAGCGGATGGTCGGGTGTCGGAGGAGGAGATCCAAGCCGCAGAAGCCATGATGAACCGGATGCAGTTGCCCGCCGATTTGCGCGATGAGGCCAAGCGCCTGTTCAAGCGCGGCGTTCAGCCGGATTTCGACCTCAGTGTCACCATGGCGGAGTTTATCGGCGTCGCGGCCAATTATCCGCACCTCAAGCAGCTGCTGTTGGTGTACCTCATCACCATGGCCATGTCCGATCATGAGTTGCATGAAAGCGAGGTGGTAATTCTGCGAGAAGTGGCACTTCTCCTTGGGTATTCCACAGCGGCATTCGAGCATTTGTTGCGCATGGTACAGGCGCAAAATCAATTCCAGCAGCGCCGCTATAGCTACGGCGGCGGGCAGGCGGAGGAGCCTCGGGTCGATAAACTGGCGCTGGCCTATGAAGCTCTGGGCGTAACGCCGCAGGCGACGGATGATGAGATTAAAAAGGCTTACCGCAAACTGATGAGCCAATATCATCCCGACAAACTGGTTGGCCAGGGTGTGCCGGAGGAAATGGTAAAAGTCGCGACCGAGCGCTCTCAGGAAATCCAGGCTGCCTATGATCTGATCAAGAAGAGCCGTGCATGACATTGCGATTGCTGAGTTGGTTACCGCTGGTTGTATTGCTTTCTCTCAGTCCTCCGGCATGGAGCTGGTCGGCAAAAGGGCATGGCGAGATAGCCGTAGCGGCTTTAGAGCATCTGCCCAAACCCTTACAAGACGAATATCGCGCGGTGTTGCTGGCGGGGCCTTGGGCGAAAGGCGACATCAGCTGGCGCACCGCGGCAACCCGCGCCGCCGCATGGCCGGATCGGGTGAAGGATATGCCGCTGCGCAAGCTGTTCGGCCAATACGGCAGCGGCAAAGTACCTGCCGCTTTGCAGCCCTACCGCAAACTCTCCACCGGCGATTGGCATTACACCAATACCTTATTTATCGACACCAAGGGCCGCCTGGTTGAGGCCGAGGCGAATGCTGCTGGTAAAACCTGTCCACCCGCACGGGCGGGCAATTTGCTCACGATCTGGCCGACGTTATTCGCGGCCTACCAGCAGGCAAAGGATCCCCGTGACAAAGCTATCGTCCTGGCGTTTGTGCTGCATTTTGTCGGTGATGCGTATCAACCACTGCATTTACTCGGTTCACTGGATGGCAGCTGCCGTCAGGATAAAGGCGGCAATGCGTTTTGTGTCGCACCGGTAGTGGGATTCAAGGCCGGTCTGCGTTGCCGTGACAGCCTGCATTTTCTCTGGGATCAAGGCTTTGGCGCTTTTGCGGAAGATCTGGCTGTCGGCCGATTCCGCGGAGATGCGCGCAGTCTGGACGCAGCGGTCAAAGAAGTCAGGCGCATCGCCACCGAGGTTTATCCGAAGAAGCCAACGGATGCGCAATCCGCCGCTTATAAAACCCGCAGCGGGCACCATGCCCGCCAGCTGGCGCAGCTCGCCAGCGCGCATTTAGCGGCGGCGCTGCAAAGTCTCGGGCGTAAGTGACAGAAGGAGGCACATGACCACCAAATCGATCCTGATTACCGGATGCTCTTCGGGCATAGGCTTGGCAGCGGCGCG
>JBQGED010000160.1:0-3931 GCA_052039425.1 Sphingobacterium griseoflavum
TCCGGTGGGCGGCACCAAAGACCGCGCTATCAATGTACGCATTCTCTCAGCCACCCACCGCAATTTGGTGGAAGCCATTCAGAATAATCAGTTCCGCGAGGACCTCTACTATCGCCTCAATGTGGTCAATCTCGCGTTGCCTAGCCTGCGTGAGCGTAAGGAAGATATTCCGCTGCTGGCCAAACATTTTCTGCGGGCGATTGCTGAGCGCACCAGCAGCTCCGCTAAAAGTCTTGCACCCCGGGCCTTAAGCGCATTGTTGGCCTATCACTGGCCAGGCAATATTCGCCAGCTGGAAAATGTGATTGAGCAGGTGGTGGCGCTGGCGCCTGGAATGGTGGTGCCGGAAACCCTGGTGGAAAATGCGCTGCCGCTCTCCAATCAACCCAAAACCAAAAATCTCACGGATGCGAAAAAAGAATTCGAGCGCAAATACGTCGAAGACCTGCTGCGCGCGACCCAGGGCAGTATTACGGAAGCGGCAACTCTCGCCGGTCGCAATCGTTCGGACTTCTACAAAATCGTGCAGCGTCACGGCGTCGACGTAGAACGTTTCAAAGTCGGTGTCGCCAACGAATAATTTAAATAGGATCTTTATGTCGCGCTCCAGCCGTGCTTGCCGGTATTTCGACTTCGCAGTAAAAAACAGCGGTTTTGGAGCGTTTCTGGTGTTGTCAGGTGTAATGCTCGGTGCAATTTCCTCGCTCTACGCCACGGAAATCAAAAATGGTAGTGAATACACCTTTTATTTTGCTATTGCTTGTTTTTTATTTTTGGTGATGTGGGCCATGCGCGATTGGCGCCTGGACGTGGAGCGCAAGCATCACGTGGATAAATTGGATCGCACACAAAAACAATTAATGGAAACCGTGCGCACCATGCCCCCGCAGAATATGCTCGGTGCCTACGGCAAAACCTATCGCTTTCTGTCGGAACACATCCATAACCTGCAGGAGTCCACAGAAGCGAATCCCCAAGTCATGCTCGCCAAAGTCGAGGAATCGATTCGCCTCTCGTTGAGCGCTCTCTGCTCGATTATCAGTGCTTTCGAAAATTATCCGAGTCATACGGTCTATTCGGCCAATATCATGATCTATCGCCGCAGCGGCGATCTGCAAAGTCGGCCTGAGTTGAAAGAGGCTGTGCTGAATCGGCTGAAATTCACCGATGTCCGCTCTCTGGATGGCCTTGCTGGGGTTTTGGATCTGGAACTCGACCTGTCGTTTTCCTCCCTCAATGACGACGAGGAAAGCACACATCCTGACTCGCGCCTGGAACCACTTGCGCTGCCGATCCCAGAGTTGGATATAGCGCTGCCGGGGCGTACCCGCTACATTCCCGGTGCGCCCACGGCATTCCGCGACGAGCCCTGTCTGATCGCCGATAGTCGCGATATGGCCCGGATCGTCGAAGAGAACTGCGATGTCTCCCCCAGTGTCATACGCGCGGTGGAGACGTATTTTCACGAGCAGGTCGCCAAAGGTTTAAACAGTTGGCTTTCCGTCCGTATCAATGACCGTATACCGGAGCGGGGAATTCTGAATATCCACTGCAACCGGCCCGACATCTTGGTGGACGAGAAACAGGTGTATACTTACGTCAATTTGATCATTCCATTCAAAGAGATGATCGATCAGCTGTTGCAGCGCCGACAGGCGCTGGCAGCACAAATCGTCGGAGGTTGATATGAGTAAATCCAATACTGCAGCAGGCAAAATCGGCCACTCCCCCGACTATATCCGCAGTGTCAAAACCATCAATCGCATGTTGCGGGAGATGCGCACGGGGCAGTGGGTGGAGGCACCCAATGAGCCTGTACCGGTCAAGATCCTCGGCAAACCAGCGCCCATTTCCAGCAATCCCAAAGCGAAATAGCCCTCCCAGCAGAGATTTCCAAAGGCCCCGATGGGCCTTTCATTTATGTGCTCTCGATGTGTGCCTTGTCCGCCACCGTGCTCTTCTGTGGGGCGGTCCGGCGTATGGGTTTCTTTTGGGTTTTCCCTTTTATCTTATTGAAATAAAAGGTTTTTTTTTGAATTGGAAGCGATTGGCGCGGCCCTTGCTGAGCGTCTCTTCGCCGCCAAAATTCAAAAAGGGGAGAGCCCTCATGAATATGTCTTTGCGCGAAGCAGAGCAATGGTTTGTCTGTATACATTCCCACGACTGTACCCCGGACCAACGTGCGGAATTCCTGGAATGGCTTTACGAAGACTTCCGTAATGGTGAAGCCTTCGCTGTGGTGGAGCGGCAACACGGTCGCCTCCGTCCCGACTTTTCCTGGCAGCGGGCGGCGAAATACGAGTACGGCTGATTTAGGCGAGGAGATCTTCGCTGCGTTTGATGGATGCAGCAGTCTCGACGATACTGCTTAATCAGTATTCGAGGGAGCGTCCATGGCCACTCTGATCCCCGCCATCAATTCCTGTCTGTCGCGCATGACCCCTGGCGAGCGCCGCTTTGCTCAGCGCCTGGAGCAATTGCTCGAAGACGACTACCTGTGTTGGTACGACGTCCCTGTCGGGCCGAAAGGTTTGCATCCGGATTTCATCATCCTGCATCCGCGCCGCGGCCTTTTGATCCTGGAGGTGAAGGACTGGAAGCTGGAGACGATCCAGCAGATGGATAAAACCACCGCCACCCTGCTCACCGCCAATGGACTTAAGCGCGAAGCCAATCCACTGGAGCAGGCGCGGCAGTATTGCCATGCAGTGGTGAAATGTCTGGAGCGGGATTCACAGCTGGTGTATCCGCCAGACCATGCCTTTAAAGGCAAATTGATCATGCCCTTTGGTCACGGTGTCGTGCTGACCAACATCACTCGCGAGCAATTCGATCGCACCGATTTAGGCGAAGTCATTCCGGCCAGTCGTGTGATCTGCAAAGACGAAATGATGGAGTCTGCCGACCCCGAAGCTTTTCAGACACGGTTGTGGAACATGTTTACCGTGCAATTCCGCCGCGCTATATCCCTGCCGCAAATCGATCGTGTGCGCTGGCACCTGTTTCCGGAGGTGCGTATTGTGCAGCGTTCATTGTTCGACACCGAATCCGATACAGAAGCGACGCAACTGCTGCCGGACCTGATCAAGGTCATGGATCTGCAACAGGAACAATTGGCACGCAGCCTGGGTGAGGGGCATCGCGTTATCCACGGCGTTGCTGGCGCGGGTAAAACACTGATTCTGGTTTATCGATGCCTGCATCTGGCACGACTTATGTCGCGACCGATTCTTGTGCTGTGTTACAACCGGGCACTCGCCGCCCGGCTGCAACAGTTGGTTTTCGAAAAAGGAATTGGCGATAAAGTTCAGGTGTACAACTTCCACCGCTGGTGCCGTGAACAATTGATCGCTTACAACGAAACTCTGCCGGCGGAAGGCGACAATTTTTTTGATGAACTGGTACAGAAATTAATTGCTGCGGTGGACGCAGGGAGAGTGCCGGCGGGTCAGTACGGTGCGGTAATGCTGGATGAAGGCCATGACTTTCAACCCGAATGGCTAAAATTAACGGCGCAAATGGTGGATCCCTCGACCAATTCTCTGCTCGTGTTGTACGACGATGCGCAATCCATTTATACGCGTTCCCGTGGCAAATTCAGTTTTGCCAGCGTCGGCATACAAGCCCGCGGCCGCACCACCATTTTGAAATTAAATTACCGTAATACCGACGAAGTCATTAAAACCGCCACCGCCTTCGCGCAGGAATTATTGACCGAAGCTGATGCGGAGGAAGATGGCATTCCGTTAATTGCTCCCACCAGCGCTGGCCGCCGCGGTCCACCGCCGTTATTTTTGGAATTACCCAATTTTCCTGCAGAGACACGTTACGTCGCGGAGCGCCTGCAAACCCTGCATGAAAAAGGCCGCAGTTGGAGCGATATGGCCATCGTCTATCGCTCCAATTTTATGGGCGACAAAATCCGCAAAAC
>JBQGED010000161.1:0-5101 GCA_052039425.1 Sphingobacterium griseoflavum
AATTGCAGGATGCACCCTCCCACCCTTTAGATGAAAAAAAGAAACGCCTTGCCTGCGCCGCACTGCTGATTGAAGTTGCGGTGATCGATAATGAGTTCGATGCCGAGGAACTCGCTTCGGTGAAAGCGATTCTGCATCGCGAATTTGAAGTCCCTGAGACAGAGCTGGATGAACTGGTCGCTATGGCGCAGCACGAATGCTCCGAATCCACCTCCATGTACGGCTTCACCCAACTGGTTAACCAGCACTGCAGCTTTGAAGAGAAATTTGACCTGATCGCCCACATGTGGCGCATTGCCTACGCGGATGGCGACCTCGACAAGTACGAGGAATACCTTATCCGCAAAGTGGCGGATCTCATTCATCTCGGCCACGGCGAGTTTATCCGCGCCAAGCACGCAGCCCGCACGGCCAACTGATCCGCATCCCCGCAACGCCTCGACCGCAGCGATTCCGTACTATAGTGAACAGTAGCTGTCGCCGTAAGCATGTGACCGCTTTCGCGACAATGCGCTAACCACCAGCTGGCAGGACTCGCCATGACAGTATCGTCGTTTATCCGCTCGGTTCTGGGCAAACCCAAGCGCACCCCGCAGGACAGCGCTGCGACAACGCAGGTGCGCTTGCCAGTGCGCGAGCCCAGCTATCTCAGCCAGAGCGAAATCGAAGAGCGCTTTTATCAGGTGCTGTTTTCCGGCAGCCAAAATGAGCCTGTGTCCGCTAAACAAAAGCAGGTGATGACAACGGTAAGGGACACTCTGGTGAAGAAGGAGCGACGCATCAATGCGGTGCCGCGCCTGCCGATGGTAGTACCCAAGTTGCTCCGCAGCCTGCGCGATCCTGACAGCTCCGTCCGAGATTATGTGGCCATCGTCAATAAAGACCCGGTTATGAGCGCCTCAGTGCTGAAGTTGGCCAACAGCGTCTATTTCAATCCCACCGGCGGGCATATTGGCGATATAGAACGGGCCATCGTCAAACTGGGCATCGACGGCTTGCGCTCAGTGTTATCCGCCGCCGTAATGCAGCCGATCATTCAGCGCGAATCGCCGTACTTTTCCCAAACCGGGCGGCGCATCTGGAGTCATTCCCTCAACACTGCGGTGGCTTGTGAAATCATCGCTCACGCCCGCCGCATGGAGCGTTTCAAAGCTTATCTATTGGGCCTGGTGCACGATGTCGGCAAAATCACCCTATTCAGCGAGTTGTGCCGACGCTACAAACTCAACGGCGATACCACCCCTGGACAACAGGCGTTTATCCCACCGTTGCAGGCCCAGGCGGCGCAACTGAGCGCGTTGATTGCAAAGGACTGGCAGCTGCCAGAAGAAATCTGCGAGGCATTGCAGGAGCAGGTGAATATAGGTGCCGGCAAACAAGTGAGCCCACTCGGCTACCTGCTGTATCAGGCCAATATCGCCTGCGAAGCCTACGCCTTCACCCCTAGGGCCAAGATCGACGAGTTGAACTTCCTGATCGCGGATTTCGCCCTGCCCAAAAACCTTTTCGCCAAGCTGGACGACGCGGGGCAGCTCTAAACCCGCCCACTCAGACTCAAGGCAACGCGAGTTCCGCCGTTGAAATACCAGGGCGATCCCCCTCCCCCAGCACGGGTGCCAGCATTTGCAGAACCTTGTCCGCCGTAGCGCGATAGGACGTAAGCTTGCCGCCGTAGATAGCGATGTAGCTGCCGCCGTTGGCGGTGGCAAACAGGGTTTCGCGGGAGCGCCGGTTGGGTTGGCGCAGGTCTTTCGGCAATACCCGCACACCGGCAAACACCTCCGTCACATCTTCCACGGTGCGTTGATGCTCGGGGAAATAATGGTTATACACCGCCAGCAGATAATCGATCTCCGCTGGTGTGGGTTTGGCCTGGGGCTGATCGAGAACAACCTCCGTAGTGCCAACCATGGTGAGACCGCGCCAGGGCAGAACAAATACGGCACGACCATCCTGCGGCGCTTCTATATAAAAACACCCGGGAAAAGCAGGCTGACGCAAAACTATGTGGGTGCCCTGAACCCAGTCCAACTCTTGCGGTGGCAAGCCACACAGCGCGGCCACTTCGTTGGCCCAGGGGCCAGCGGCATTAACCAAACTGCGGCTTTGCACCACGCTGCCGTCGCCAAGGGTGAGGGTGTAACCGGAGTTGTACCCCAATTGCATCATTCCGGTGTTGAATCGGACCTCCGCACCCATCGATATCGCCGACGCCAGCACCGCGCGGGTCAGCGCCTGATCATCGGTCTGGGCGTCCTTGTAGCGGAATACCGCCGTTAAACCTTCGCGCTTCATTCCCAGACTTTCCCAGCGCTCTGCCGGTATCCGCCCGATTCCCTTAAGCGGTCCACCCGCCAGAATCTGATAGCAGCAGAGCCCGAGATAGATCCACCAGGCGCGGCGCTGGCCGCCGCGATAAACCGGAATATAAAAATCGCTCCGTCTTACCAAATGCGGTGCGTTGCGCAACAGATAGCGCTGTTCGCGCAGGCACTCGTATACCAGACGGAATTGCGCAGTCTCCAGATAGCGCAGGCCGCCGTGAATCAATTTGGAACTGGCGCGAGACGTTTCCATACCCGCCGCCTCCCGCCGTTCGAGCACCAATACCGAGAGACCGCGTGCCGCGGCCGCCTGAGCGACCCCAGCACCGTGAATACCGGCGCCGATCACCACCAGATCGTAGGTTTTCAAGGTGTCTCGACCTCAAGCTTGAGCATGGCGCCGATATTCCAGGTTTCGATCCAATAGATGCCGCGCTGCACGCAGGCCCGTGCTACCGCCTCATCCACCACGTCGTAGACAAACCACTGCCAAGGCCCGGACCAGGGCTTCTCGGGCGGGGGCGGCAGTTTCTGGATATTGCTGATCAGGTAGTCAACCGGTTTCAAGCGAACGCGCGCGAGAGACTGTTGATCGTAGCGGGTCAGTACCCAACCAACCGGACAGCCGAACTGCTCCTGGGCAAGTCGCAGCACGTATAAATCAAAGGAGATCAATACACAATCCTGGCGGATCGGCTGAAGCGCTTGCCAGACTTTTTTGAGGAACGCCAGACGCGGCATCGCCTGGAAAACTTCCGCCTTCAACTCCACAAACAGGCGTACGCCGGGGTAGTGACGCATCAGATCGACCACATCCGCCAGATGGGCGATTGGACAAGGAAAAAATTGTTTGCCCAGGCGTTGGGGTTCATGGGCGCTGAAGCTGCGCAGCTTCTCCATCGGATAATCCCGCACCGAACCCACCTTGCCAGTGACGCGAAACAGATCTTCATCGTGAAACAGCACCGGTTCCTCTTCCAGACTCGCCTGGAGATCGATTTCGATGGCGCGGGCGCCGAGCTCCAGCGCCTTTTGAATGCCGAGCAGACTGTTCTCCGGATACAGCTCCGGGTATCCCCTGTGACCAACCCATACCACGTTTACCTGTCCACTCACGTTCTTGCCCTCCGATTAGTTGTCCAATCACGAATAGTTGTCCAATCACGAAGCATCCTATTGTCCACGGCGCTTTTCCTCTCCACTACAACTATTTAGGGGACAGCCGGACAACCCTAATAATTTCAGTTTAGACTCTGATCCTCTGCCAAACTCATACATAACCCATTACCCATCCAACCTGGAGGACCCAGTGACAGAAGAGAACCAACCTGCGGAAAGCGTCACCCCTTTGGGCGTAGTGAAATTGGTCCTGGTGTTGTTCATCGGCCTGGGCGCCCTGCTGGTGATTCTCGGCCTATTCGGGCTCTTCGCGTGGGTGGCGCTGTGGAGTCTGTTGCTCAAACTCGCCGCTGCCGGGGGTGTGGTGATCGCGGCGGCGCTGATCATCAGCTGGCTGATGCGCAAATAGGCAAACTTCCAGCGCCAGGTGTGGCCCGCGCCGGCGGGGCGACTATAATGCCGCCCTCCATCCAGGCACGAGAGAACCATGGCGCTGCAACACCTGATCGCTCATCGCATCCACAAATCGGCTCCCACCACTCCCTGCGAAGTCCGCTTGCGCCCGGAGGAAATCCGCCGCGACGGCAAATCCGAAGAACTCTGCCGCGAGCTGAAAAATACCTACATCCGCAAAGGCGGCAAAGCCTACGGCGCTTTCAGTGACGACATGGCAAGTCACCCCCTATCCGCCTGGGTGAAAGAATGGCTGGAGGAGCGCATCACTTTTCTCAGCCTTGCACAAAAAATTGCCGCTCATATCCAGCTTCATATTGATAAAAGCGACACACCGCTGGACAACACTCTGCTGATTTTTTTTGAACGCATAGAGGCAGGGGATGCGCTGTATCTATTTTTGCTCGATCACGCTTCCGGCCAATATTTTGATGGCGATATTGAATTATGCGATTCCCGCTATCTGGATACACAAAAAATCAATCTCGCCGCCAAAATTAAAACGGCGGAATTTATCAGCGGCGCTAATCACAGCTATCTATCACTACTGAAATGGCGCGGTGAAAAAGAACTTTCAGACGCATTTACCGAAGCCATGGGGCTGAGCAATAAAATCGACACAGGTGCGGACACCAGCGAATTTCTCGATTTGATTACTGACTACACCGCCGCGTTGCCCGAAGATGTCGCCAAGGAAGCTCGCCGCACTGCCGTGGAATTCTGCTTACAACAGGACAAAGCCGGGCTACCCGTGCAAATGGAAGAACTCGCCGAACATATTTCCGTTCCCGAACAGCCCCACTTCACCCACTTCGCCCGCACCACACAACCGGAAATCAAAACCGAGTGGATTCCTGATAAAGCACAATTAAAAAATTACGTCCGCATCAGCGGTCGCGATGAGCAACTCAGCATGAGTTTTGCGTCGGCATGCCTGGGCAATACCATTGTTTATGACACAGAGGACGACAGCCTGATTATCAAAAACATTCCGGCGTCTTTGAAGGCGAAACTGATGGAGCATTTGAAGAAGCGCCTGCCTTCGGAATAAATGCAGAAAGCCAAACCGGCGGATGTACAGCAGGCCGCCTCCACAATTTCGCCACCTCAACTTAACCTAGGGACCGCCGCGTGTTAAAGTCGCGGCACAGGGGTTCTGAGGATCCCCCGATGTTCAACAAGGACGCAAAGGAGATATACGCTCA
>JBQGED010000162.1:0-3720 GCA_052039425.1 Sphingobacterium griseoflavum
AACGACACCTTGCCTGGCAATAACGTCGATCTTACTAACAACCATCCGCTAGTAAGTTTTGGCAAGGAAAATCCTACTGAAGGCCTAAGCGTAAGCGCCGAACTATTTGCGCCTTCTCCTGGCGTTAATCCCGGATTATCCGGATCCATTAATTTTTCGACCTTTGCAGCGGGGACTGCGAGTACGCCCAATATCTCCTTTGGTGACGTCGGGATAATCGAGATTGCGGCACGCATAACCGACAACGACTATATGGGCAGTACGGGTACTGCGAAAATCATTAGCAAGTCCGGTTACGTCGGCCGTTTTTATCCAGATCATTTTCGCCTGACGAATCTATCGGCGACGCCAAGCTGCAGTTCATTACTACCTTATTCCTATCTAAGCGAAGATTTTTCCCTGGGTGTCACTATGACGCCTTCTAACGCAGCTGGTACTGCGGTGCAGAACTACACCGGTAGCTTTAATAAATTCAATACCAGTGCAGTGCAATCCATGCTGTTTGCGGTGGATCAGCTTAGCGCGGTGAATCTCAGCACCCGGTTGACGAGTGCAGGGGGTATCTATAATTGGAGCGCCGCAGGCGTGCTCACCGCCACTTCGAATGTGAGGATCAATCGCGCTGCCAATCCGGACGGTCCTTTTGCACAAGTTCGTTTTGGTTTCAAGCCTGTGGATAATGACGGCGTGACGGTCCGCACCAGCGAATTAAATTTGGATATCGACAACAACGGCACCGCAGATGCAGTTCGTTTTGGTGCAACGGCCATGGGACTGCGCTATGGCCGCCTGCGCCTCGACGATTCCTACGGCCCGGAAACGGCCAATTTGCCGGTGATTTTCCGTACGGAATTTTGGAATGGCACCGAGTGGCGCCAGAACCGCGATGACAGTTGTACCCGCATCGCCGCAAACAGAATTCGCTATCCCGGCGGCACGATTAACGTGGTTGCCAACCGCAGTACCGCTGTTGGTAGCGGCACTACATCCGGGGTCTATGCCAACTTAAATGCGTCAGGAGTTAATTTTTCCGCCGGTGATGCCGGGCATTATTTCACCGCCCCCGGCGCAGGCAATGTAGGCTCACTGACGGTGCAGGTGGATTTAACCGATTATCCCTGGTTGCGTTTTGACTGGAATGGCGACGGCAATTACAACGATACCAGCCTCCCCAACGCCCGCTTCACCTTCGGCAACTATCGCGGCCACGACCGTGTACTTTATTGGATTGAGCCCGTCGCGTTTTGAGAGCGCTGCAAAATGTCATTTTTCAATCGCTCATAAGCTGCGGTAAACCTGGCTCCCATCTGCGCCTCGCGATGATCAAAACCAAATGCTCTGCGTTTAATGGCGAGAATTGGCGGAGCCTGGATGCGTTTAGCGATGGCCATGCCTTGATAAAGTTTCCACCAGCGTTCCAAGTCAGCGATAAAACTCGCGGCATCGGGAAATAGTGCCTTGATATCCCCGGAGTAGCCCAGTTGCTGCGCCAATTCTCCGTCCGCGTACCAACGCAAATTATCCTCCGGTGTAGCGCGTTGCCAGCGCTCCACCCAACTGCGGAAAAGGGCGTCGTGATAGGGGTAGAAGAGGGGGTCGCCCTGGTCTTTGTCTACATTCTGTTGTGCGCTGAGTTCTGCTGAGGGTTTAATTTTAATCGTGCCTGCGGGAATCACTTCGCGGCCGTAAACGTCGCGGTTGAGAAATTCCGCCAGCGCGTAAACTTCGCCTTTCCACAAATCGCCAAGATTGGCGAGAAAGCCCCCGAGATCACCGTAGAGAGTGCTGTAACCAACGGTGGTTTCCGATTTATTGGCATTACAAGTAAACGCGCCGCCGAAAGCCGCTGCCACTCCCGCAAGTATGCGTGAGGAGCGGTCGCGGGCTTGAATATTTTCCCGCACAAAGTCGGATACCTGCAGCTGTAGTTTGCCGCCGCTATAAAGAAACTCCGCTTGTTCCAATTGCGCGACCGTGGTATCCACCGCTGGTTGAATGGGAATTTCCGTAAAAGGACAATCGAGATTTTCCGCCAGCGTGCGGCCGAGATTTCGCGTGGTCATGGACGTAAATGGGCCAGGCATGCTCACCAGCAAAAGATTTTCCGCCGGCAAAATAGTGCGATAAAGCGCGGCCGCCACAGCGGAATCGATACCACCGGAAACGCCCACCACCACTTTACGCACACCGATGCGCTCCATAAATTTCCGCGTGCCGTATTGAATGGCGGTAAATTGTTGCGCGGTAGAATCCTCCACCCAAGTGGTATGGGTCAAAGATGCCTGCACCGGCAGGCTTACATCGATCACATCCTCCTGAAAAAACTTAGCCTGCTGCAAAACCTGGCCTTGCGGCCCGTACACACAGCTGCCGCCGTCGAAGGTGAAAAGCGTTTTGCTGTTGTCCTGCAGGCCGGTGGCATTAACGTAAATCAACGGCAAATTGTATTTTTTTGCCTGTGCGGAGAACACGCGGTTGCGTTTGTGATTTTTATTGAAGGTATAAGGAGAGCTGCTGATATTGATGAGCAGTGTTGCGCCTTTTTCCGTTTGCAGCGCCAGTGGAGAGATATTGTAATCTTCATCCCAGCCGTCCTCGCACAAGATGCCGCCGAGTTTGCCCAGGCGGCTGGGTATCGGCTGGATTAAATCTTCAAGCTCGAATTTACGCTCGAATGCCAATTTGCGCGGATCGTAAAAATGCCGGTTGTCTTCGAATTCACGATAATTCGGCATTAGCATTTTGATAAAAAATGGCTGCTCGGTAACGGGGTGTTTGAGCCACTCGCCATCTTCCGCCGCGAACAGGGCGTTATATTTGCGCTCGCGGCCGTCCTCATTTTTGCTTTGCCAATCGATGGCAACATTGCCAAAAATAATGGTCATGCCGCGGCTGGCGCGGCGAATTTTTTCCCCGCATTCCTCGCACTCGCGCAAAAATGCGCTGCGCTCCCACTCGTCTCCCAAAAGGTAACCCGGTACACACATCTCCGGCAGGGCAATCAAATCCACCTTATCCTGACGTGCTCGTTCAATATAGCTGAGAATGGCGTGGGTGTTATGTTCCGGCCGACCGGGTACAACATCGAGTTGAATAAGACGGATCTTCATATTTTCTCCCGTGCATAAACACAAACGGGCGCCAGCGCGCCCGTTATCGGTGTGGTAGGGGTATTCTGCCGTCTTAGAATTCCATACGGAAGCCTGCGTAAAGCTGAGTGGAAGTAAAATCGTCATAACCTAACGTTTGACGCACCCCAGCGTAAGCACTGGAACCTCGCGGCAAGACTGCGCTAAAACCGAGGCCGAGCTGATAATAAAACGAATCCGGATCTTCCGCTTCCAATGCAAATGACACGCTGTTGGTTGGCGCGTAAGCGAAGCTGCCGGTCACCAATTTCTGATCGGTATTCAAATCCGCGATCAGGTTCAGTTCCACATTGGGAATGATCACGCCCCAGCTGGTGGTGAATGCGTAAGTGCCTTGCGCACCGGCTTCCAAAATCCAGCGATCGATGGATTGATCACCCAATACCACTTCCCAGCCGCCCGCACCATTATCGGCGTAGCCCTTGATTTCAGAACTGGAGAAATTCAAACGGGCGCGAGGATAAATTGACAGAGCTTTATGCGCCCACAGGTATTGCGCCTGGGTGCTGAAAAATATTTCTTTGCCGCTGGTTTCGCCTTCGGTGGTCGCGTAGAAATCCTCTATACCGGA
>JBQGED010000163.1:0-1655 GCA_052039425.1 Sphingobacterium griseoflavum
CGATTTTCAGTTGAGATTGTTGGAATATTTGGATCGCGGTGTTGAGTGCGCAGGTAATTAAAGGAGCGCCGCGCCAGTCCGCCAATAATTTGCAGCCACCAAAGCGGCGAGAGGCGCCAGCGGCCATGAGTAAAATATCGATTTTGGCGTTCATGCTGAAAGATAAACGTCGCTTAGCGGCCTGCCAGTACTGCCGAATAATACGGCGTGGGCTTCCGCCAGCATGGAGAGCGCGACGCTTTCCGGCAGGTCGCCACCCAGGCCGAGCCCTGCCGGGCCGGCGACGGGCACTTGCAGTTCGTCTTTTTTAAGTCCCGCAATGCCGAGCACCTCATCGCGGCGGCGCTGTGGTCCGAGCAGGCCGAGGTAGCGGCAGGGGGATTGTTGCAGGGCACGCACGGCGGCTGCGTCCAATTGCATATTGTGAAAAGCCACCAGCGCCGCGTCGGCGTTTTGCAGAATGTCTTGCGGTAATTCCTGAGCGGACACAATTAATGTGTCGATGCCGGCAGAAAAACGCGCGCGTTTTTGCGGCGTGAGGCGGTGATCCACTAAGGTCACTCTCCAGCCGATGGTTTCTGCGAGAGCGACAAGCGGAACCAGATCGATACCGCTGCCAAATACCAATAAATGCGGCGGCGGGTTGATAAGGGTTTCCACACAGGCGGATTCGCCCTCCCCCACACATGCTCCGGGTACGCGCACATCAAAATGTTTTTCTGTCGAAATTGCCTTGGCCCAGGAATTTGTTAGCCCCAACTGATAGCGTACGGCGTTGCCATTTTTGAGTTGATTGAATACGGCTTCCAATTGAAGAAATTCATTTTCCAGCGTGCAGGGCTGCAACAGAATTTCAGCGCGGCCGCCGCAGCCAATTCCCAAGCGCCAGGCGATGCCATCTTCGTCACTGGCGTCGTAAACAATCGTGCGACTGCCGCCGAGGGCGGCGAGTTTGCGCGCCTGCAACAATAAATCGCCTTCGAGACAGCCGCCACTCAATAACCCAAGTTGATGCCCGTCTTCACTTAATAACATCAACGCGCCAGCTTTGCGGTAGACAGAGCCACTGGTCGCGATTACCGCGCCTAAAACCCAGCGATGCTGGTGACGCAAAGGAAACCATTGACGGAGGGAGTGGAGAAAATGCAGAGACATCAGCCGTGTGAATCCATTATAAAAAATAGTCGTTATGGATTTGTAATTCCGCCTGCACATCAACGACGGTCATACCCGCCCGCGTCGCGGCTTCCATACCGAGTTTGGCATCTTCGAATACCACACAATGTTCGGGGGGAACACCGAGCAATTCCGCACAGCGCAAAAATGTATCCGGTGCGGGTTTGGGATTGGTGACCTGATCCGCGCCAACAACGACGTCGAGGTATTTGTCCAAACCGCAAATTTCCAAAATATGCAGCGCCTCCGCAGTCTGCGCCCCCGTGCCCACGGCCATAGGCTTGATACCGTGATACCGCTTTACGATCTCGATCAAAGCAGTGGGCTTGACCTGAGTGTCCAGATTCTCTCGCACGAAGCGCTCTTTGAAATGGTGGATTTCCGCCGCCGGAGTGGTAGTGCGGATATTGAAGCGCTCCAGTAACAGCTCAACGGTGCCCAGCGTAGGCACTCCGGCAAGCGAACGCATAAGCGCGCGG
>JBQGED010000164.1:0-2782 GCA_052039425.1 Sphingobacterium griseoflavum
TCGCCGCTCAAAGACAAAAACCAGCAAAAAGAACCCGACAGATGCACCCAGTCCCGCCGCAGTCATCCAGAGCGTCTGCAGCAGGTCATGTTCGAGCACATAGTTGCCAAGCCCTAGGAACCAAAGGCTCGCTAGCACAGCATATCCGACAGCTGATGCGAGCTGCCGGCCGGTAATCGCTCCTTTATCAATCAAAATACCGCAGCAATAGTCCACGCTCGTGGAGAGCGTAATGAGGTAAAGGAAACGAATATCCCACCAACCATAAAAGAAATAACTCGCAGCCAGCAGAAATATGTTCTGCGGGCGGTGAGCAAGCCGACAATAAATTAGGTATACAATCGGCAGAAATATGAAAAACTCAATCGAGTTGAATATCATCCGTCGTCGAGCCGCAAGAAGATGGAAGAGTGGACACTTTGTCGCCTAATTTCGGCTGCCTGAATCCAATTTCACGCGCAGGTATTCCAGCCACAGTAGCGCCTGCAGGAACGTCTTTTAATACCACCGCATTAGCTCCTACCACAGCATCATCACCGATTGTTACACGTCCGAGTAACTTGGCACCAGCACCGACGTTGACGCGGTTACCGAGACGGGGCGCATCGAAAGGCTTATCGAGATAACGATTTCCTATGGTAACGCCCTGACGAATGATGCAGTCATCGCCCATCACGGTGTCTCCATGCACGACAATTGCGCTCTGATGTTCAATGACAATTCTGCGCCCAGCTTTTATTGAATACGGAAATTCAATCCCATACCGATTACGCACCCGCCGGAAAAAAAACCGATAGACAATGCTCAAGGGCGCCCGCAGGTACTTGGATTTAACTCCCATTCGCCAGACACCAAATCGGTATACCGCCAAAGCGCGAAAGCCAGGGCGAGTCCAGTCGCGGCCGTTCGCAACCCAGTCTTCTTTTATCAGCTCCCATAGACTAGGCTGACTCATTTAACACTTCTCCCTCTGACAAAAGATGAATTACGGATAAAATCGCGAATAAAACAAGGTGGGTCCAATAAATTTTTGTTCTGTAGTTTTGCCCGGAGACGCAGCGAGGAATAGGCAGTCAACCAAAAGAAGTCTGCGAGCAATGTTGCGGCAAAGCCAAAATTCTTTTGGAAATAACGCTGTCGGGATTCGAACCAGTAAGTCGGCCTCCGCGGCGCCTGTTTGCGGGTTTCAGAAATTCCGGTGGAAGCGCCGACATGGTGAATCACCCGGCTGGCTGGCTCATAAACGATACGAAAACCAGCTCGGGTAACCGCTCTGCAAAAATCCACTTCCTCGTAATAAAGGAAATAGTTCTCATCCATCATGCCTACTTGGCGAAGAACATCTACCTTCATCATCATTGATGCACCCGCAACCCAGTCAACCGTCTCCCGGACAGAGCTGATCGGACGCGGAATCACTGCTGCGGGAAAAGTGCGTCCGAGCAATCCTATTTTTGAGGTATTTATAAGTTCAGTGGCAGGGGTGGGGAAATTGAATGCGGAAACCTGCGGCGTACCATCATGATCTTCCAGCCGGCTGCCAGCAATTCCTATGCTAGGGTCGCTGTCGAGGCATTCAACAAGCGCACGTGTAGCTCCTGGGCGCAGGCGGGTGTCGGGATTCAAAAGCCAGATCAGATCACACCCGTGATCAAGCAAACGTCGAAACGCAATATTATTGCCGAACGAATAGCCACCATTTTTACCTGCATCCACTACTTCAACCCACGCCGTCAACTGACGCTCGAGCACAAAGGTTGAAATCTTTTCAAAAGAACCGTCACCTGAGGCGTTGTCGACGACGACCACTTTCAGGCGGCCCGCATAATCGTATTCTTCCGCGAGAGATTGAAGGCATTCCGCCACCAATTGGGGGGTTTTATAGTTAACGATTGATATGCCGATCAGATGATCCATATACATCCTCATAAATGACACCGCCGAAAGCTGCGCCGAGACCGCTGCCCCGCATTTTACGATTTCGCAATAAGGAGGTGGTAGGTCTACAGGGGGGCAGCCAACATAAAAGCTTGCGGAAGCATGCTACACTCCGCGCGTTTCATTCACCAACTTAATACTATGAAAATAGCTTATTTAACCAATTGTTTCGGTACTCAATCTCACACATTTATGCGCCGGGAAATCCGGGCATTGCGAGCGCTGGGTATCGACCTCGCGTTGTACGGCATACGCGAGGACGCCGCCGCCCAGGCAGCTGATGCGCGGGATCTGGTTGACGAAACCATGTACCTGTACCCCGTGCAAAAATCCACCACTCTTGCCGCAAATTTTCACTACTTCCTCCAGAGCCCGCTGAAGTTCGTCAGCGGGCTCTGGGAAGCCTTCGCCAGCGAGGAATTTTCTCTGTCACGGCGAGCAAAAATGGTTGCCCATTATTTTCTTGCCGCCCCCATCGCGCGCCATATGGAATCGTCGGGAATTACCCATGTGCACGCGCAATTTCTGAATGTGTCTACTTCCATCGCCATGTACGCGAGCATGCATGCTGGAATTCCATTTAGCGTTACGGTGCATTCCGCGGGTTCTTACAAAGCGGAGGACACTGTCGGCCTGCACCAAAAACTAAGAAGAGCACAGTTTCTCATTATGATTTCCCACTACAACGTGAACTATTACGATGCTGTGGCCCCTTGCAGGGAAAAAAGCTATGTGGTGCGTTGTGGTATGAATCTGGAAGATTTTTCATTCCAGATACCGAACAATCTGCTGCAGCAAAGTCGCGAGGGAACCGAACCCAAGGTAAGACTACTCGGTGTGGGGC
>JBQGED010000165.1:0-3810 GCA_052039425.1 Sphingobacterium griseoflavum
GGATTTTTATCTGTTAAATAAATTGGCAAAACTCGGTGTGGTGAGTTGGCTGAAAACACCGATTATTCAGCTCACGTCCCGAATTTCCAACCGCACACCATTTGGCACCGGGCCGGCAGTCAAAAAAATTCTCGAACTCAAACAACCAGACAATTTTTCTTATTACGCCCCTCAGGTATTCGTGGATCTGCGCACTTGGCTGCAGCATATTCCCGCTATATGGCCGCACCTGCAGGTAGGGCGACATCCACTGGAAGATCTGCCGCCGCATCTTCAGGCGATTCTCACCGATGCTGGTATAGGCAATTTGTTTGTGCACCTGCGCCGCCAGATTGATAATCCGCAACAGTGCGTCCGCGCCGTGCACCACTGGTTTGATGCCTTTCAAACCCTCAAATTTATCCGCCGTTTGCAGGACCTGCATTACCCGGCACAGCCCCTGAAGGCATGCCTGCGCAACGCACCTTTTTATTATCTGGACGAGCCACCATGTGGGAAATTCTGATCGAGCAATTGTTGTTATTGGCGGTGGCCGTAGCGGCAAATCTTCTGTCGTCACTCGCTGGCGGTGGCGCCGGCCTGATACAGCTGCCGGCGCTGATTTTTCTCGGTCTGCCGTTTGCAACTGCGCTGGCGACACACAAAATCGCTACCGTGGCCCTCGGCGTTGGCGCCAGTGCGAAACACCGAAAGGAAGGCCACGTAGAACTGCGCTTTGCCCTTTTTATTTTGGCGTTTGGCCTGCCGGGTGTAATCATCGGCGCGCGCACCGTATTGGGATTACCGGAAGATATGGCGCGGATCGCTTTAGGTGTGCTCACTATTGGGCTCGGCGTTTATTCAATGCTAAAAAAAGAACTCGGGCAGACGTGGCAGCCGCGCAACCGCGACCGGCGCGGCATGAGTTTGGGCGGACTGTGGATTTTTTGTCTTGGTTTTCTCAACGGATCACTCACCTCTGGCACCGGCTTATTTGTCACCTTACTGCTGGTCGGGTGGTTCGGCCTGGACTATAAAAGAGCCACTGCCTACACCATGATTCTTGTCGGCTTGTTCTGGAATGGCGCGGGCGCGATAACGCTCGCGTTCTTGACGCCAGCACAATGGTCATGGTTGCCGATGCTGGTGCTGGGTTCGTTAATTGGCGGCTACTGGGGCGCGCACCTCGCCATCCAAAAAGGCAACCCGTTGATTAAAAGAGTTTTTGAAATTGTCACCATTTTGTCTGGCGTATCGCTAATTGCCACCGTCTTCCGCTGATTGAGATTGCAATGCTGCCTATTTATCTAAACCCGCTTACGGTTTTTCGAACTCTGGATGAAATCGACCAGGAATATCCGTCGCATACCGCTGATCGCGCCACTGGCCAGCGCACCACCCTGATTGTCTTGTTCAGTGTGTGCGTATCCCTGCTGCTATTAAATTATTTAAAGAATTCCTCAGTGATGAGTCTGGCGCTGGAACAAATCGCCCTGTGGCAGGGGCATCCGCGCCATTACTGGTTGGAAAAGTTGCATCACAGCGGTTTCGACGGCTTGACGCGCCAAGCCTGGTGGAGCGTATGGCATCTGATCACCTATGTGTTGATCCCGGCAGTGGTGCTGCGCGTTTTTTTCCAGCAACGCCTTGTCGATTATGGCTGGCGCTGGGGCGAAACCCACAAACATTGGCGCGGCTATCTGCTGCTGTTAAGCCCGATACTGGCGATGGTGGTACTAGTGAGTTTTCGCGAGGATTTCGTCAGCCACTACCCGTTTTACCATCTAGCAGGACGCAGCTGGTTCGATTTTGTCGCGTGGGAATTTTTGTATTTATTGCAATTCGCCTGTCTGGAATTTTTCTTCCGCGGCTATATGGTACAGACGCTGCGCCCGCACTACGGGGCCGCCGCAATCTGGATAATGGTCGTCCCATATCTGATGATCCATTTTCCCAAACCTTGGTTGGAAGCCACAGGTGCGATATTTTTTGGCTTATTCCTGGGGATGCTCGCCCTGCGCTCGCGTTCGATATGGGGGGGATTTCTCGTTCATGCGGGTGTTGCCGTCAGTATGGATATCGCGTCGCTGGCTCAGCAGAATCGTATTCCACAGCAGTGGCTGCCGTGGTGAGCGAACTCAGTACATAAAGCCGAGTTGTACGGCTACACCCGCTTCCGAATGTTTATCTGAGTAGGTAGCGGCAATATCCAAACTGCCGTATTTGAAGCCCATACCGAGACCGACGGCTGGCAGCGCTGAGCGATCCACCAAATTAAAGCGGTAGCCCAGCCGTAAAAACTGGTGAGGCAAGATGCGAAATTGCGAACCGACGCTGAGATAACGTTTATCCACATCGAAACCCAAAGGCTCCGTGCGCGTAACATCCAGATCCACCGCAACCATCACATCGTCACTACCGAAAGCTACGCCAGCACGCGCTATGGGTCGCAAGACAATGGTGTCGCCAAAGCGATTTTTCATTTCTTTGCGCACCAGATTTTTCACCGCGAGGCCAAATGACCAATAGCGAGCGACGCTGTAAGTCATGCCCAGATCAAGATTCCAGAATTGATAATCGAGGCGGGTGTAATCTTCCTTGTATTCGTCCCGCTCAAATTCATCGGCTCGCTGCACATAAGCGATGGTGGAATATTCCTGCTGCTTTACATTCGCCCCCACTGACAATCCTGGCAGTCCCTCCGGCATCAGGGAAAAAGTGATTGCGGTTTCCACAACTTCCGCGCCCACAAAAACAAGCCGGCTGTTGAGGTCCTGAGGTATGTCATAGCGCAAGAAATTACGCAGATCGACATCTGTGAGATCCAACTCATCAAAATCCTCGGCGGTACCTTCATCTAGCACGAACGCTGCAAGTGCTTGTAAATCGATATGACGATCAAGCCCCATCAGGTTACTTTCCAAATTGCGCAGGCCATCCAGCAGTGGTTGTACCCCGGGAATTTGCCTGGGATCGCGCAGCTGGTCGTGGGGCTCCCAGCTCTCTGCGGACTGGTGGATCAGATCGCGAATTTCCCGCCAATTCACTTGGCGCGCCAGTGCTTCCAGCCGCTTCGGATCCGGCAATTCATCCGCCGTCGCCATGTCGCGCAGATATTGTTCCAACCCTTCCACCAGTGGCTGCACCCCGGCCAACTGCCGATAATTCACTAACCGTTCATCAATTTGGCCGCTATTGAGCGATTCGCGAACCATATCCTCGATGCCCGCCCAGTGCACATTGTTGTACAGATCCTCCACCTGGTTAACACTTTCCAGAGTGTCAGCGAGGGAAAAGGCGGTATCGGCCAAGCGCCCGATACGCAACAAATCGTTGGGATCATTTTTCACCACGCCGTTCAATATCTGATAGTGGTGAACGAAAGCGCCTACAGCAAAATTGCGATGCTTACCTAGCGCATGGGCGCCGCCAGAGACAGCAACGCGGATGTAACGGTCGGACAATTTCTCAACTTCATCCAAGACTTGGTTTGCCGCACTACCCAGTCCTCGCAGCACCTCAGGATCCAAAGTGCCGGCGCGGAATGCTCGGCGAGCATTTTTAAAGCGTTTCTCCAACTGCAGGCGCTCGAAATTCTCTTCGATTTCTTCGAATGTCTCGATAAATCTCTGCCGGTCGATGACTCGCGCACCTAGGTATGTCTCGAGCACCGCGCCAGTTTCACCATCGCGAATCACTGCCGGATTCAGATAGGGACGATCGCCGCCAACACCGGTGACAGCACCTGCACCACCCAAACTCATGACCTTGGCATCGAAAGACAGAAAAGATACTGCGCGACACTCATTGGTGAACGCGATCAGCAATAGC
>JBQGED010000166.1:0-32657 GCA_052039425.1 Sphingobacterium griseoflavum
TGCGCTCCAGTTCCCGCAAATACTGCACAATGCCGGCAAAATCTCCCGACAAGCTGAGCACCACAGAATGCCGATAAACACTGGCGGCCTGCTCCACCGGTTCCGCACTTTGCTGTGGCGCAACGGCCGGTGAGGTGTTGGCGGGTTGCGCCGCCACCGTTTGCACGCCACCTGAGAGATTCAACGTTTCCGGCGGCAGGGTGATCAATTGCTCAATCTGCAACTTGCCGGTTTTGCTCAAAATGCTGTGCATGATTTTTGGCAAGGTGTGCGCCGGCACCAGCCCCACTGCGAGAGTATCGAGCTGCTGATCAAGGCTGCTGATTCGCGCGCGCAAATCCGCGATTTCCTGACGCAGCTCCACATTCGGATCTTTATTGAAAATATTTTTTAAAACTGTGATTTCCGCTTCCGTCACCTGTATCGCCTGCTGGGCCACCCGCTCCCGTGCGGCCAGCACTTCTTTTTCTTTCGCCATCGGATGGAACAGCAGCATTTCCCAGAGTAGGTACACCAGTGCCGCGGCTGCGCCGACAAGCAGAAGCCGCTCCCGCATGGCGAGCGCTTCGAACCGGTTTTTCAGCTGACCCCATTTTTCTTTCATATAGCTCGTTAATTTTCCGCGCAGTTGGTCAACGCGGCAGCAGTTGTTCTTCGGTGAAAAAAATAAGCGTGGCCGGATCCATGGGGCCGTCTCCGCTCAGCAGAAAACGAACGCCCGCGCCCTCACCATGCAGGGTCAAATTGCCGAACTTGGTTTGATTAAAATTTTCATCCGCTTGTAATTGGCTGATATACAGAGGAACCAATTCCGCTTTTTGACTCATGCCCTCCAAACGCAAAAACGCGCCGCCGGACTCCAAGGTAAAATCTTGCAGCGCCACGCCCTCAACTTTGTGTCGACCGAGTGCGACCAAATGACGGGAGAAACCCGTATCGTTGCCCATGGAGCGGCTGGCGATAATACCGGCGACCCCTTCGCGATTTTGGATGGCGCCGCGCAAACGCTCGACTTCCTGCTCCAGCGCCGGATCCTTATTGGGCCTGGGCGATTTTTTCTGTTGATCTGCGGTCTGCTGAAGGGCGAGTTGCCGGGCTTCGAGTTCCACCGCGGTATTTCGCATGGCGTTTAATTCGCGCACCTGCAGAATCTGCATGCCAATCAATACCACTAACAATATTCCCAGGAGCCCCACCGCGCGCTCCGCGGACAGCAAATCCACTTTAGAGCGAAACTCCGGCAGATAGAGATTGATCTGCTGCACGTCAGCTCGCCTCTGACTGCCGTAGCGCCGCACCTATGGCGGCGACCCATTGCTGCATCAAAGCATCATCGGGATCTGACTGGGCGATCTGCAGGGCCTGGGCGGGATTGAGCCACTGCACCTTCGGCGCGAGGCTGGCTTTGAGCACACTGCCGATCTTGTCTTCGGAAACATGTTCACCACAGACATAAATCACCGCCGGTTGCGCCTGTCCCATTTGACGTTCGTAATAATCCAGCGAGCGCTGCAGTTCCAGCGCCAGAGATTCCTCCGGCAAATTATCCAGCAGGCCACCGCTGTAATTGAGGGAAAAGGAGCGGCCTAAATATAAATTGCCGGCACGATAGATATACACGCTCGCCGTGCCGCTGCGAATGCGCGCAAGTGCAACGCCACGCTCCGCCAATTCTTCCGGCAATAGACGCAACACCAGATTGCGCAACGCCAGCTCGTTGATATCGATGGATTCGAGACGCAGCTCCGCCTCTTCCACCATATCGATAATGCCCCTGAGTTTTTTGCTTTCGCAGACCACCACATACACCATCTTTTTATTGGCGCGAATGCCGTCCGCCGGCAGGGCAAAAACATCCAGTGCCGCCTGGTCCACGGGAATATTGATCAAATCTTTTAAGCGCCAGCGGATCGCGCCGCGAATTTCCTCTTCCGGCACATCCGGCGGCTCCACCAGCAAAATTTGATAGGCGTCCGCTCCCAAAACCACGTTGCACGCGGCTTTAGTCAGGCGGTGCTCAGCCACCCAGTGCTTCAATTGATGATTGGGCGATGTATTTTTTTCGTAACGCAAAAAGTCCATCTCCGCCAACCGCGCTTGCGCGCCACCGGTTGTCGCCTGCGGTTCCCGCACCACCAGGGCCATGCCGTCGCTCTGCAATTCAATACCGACGGTTTTGCCTTTTCGGCCGGGCTTCAGCCACCCCTGCAGCCGCGCGGTGAGGGCTTTTTGCATCAATACCTCTTTGAGTGCTCACGAAGATTTCATTTATTAGTGTCAGGTGATCGCGCCGATGTTTGTGAGTGCGTCTCCCGGATATGCTTCCCCAATGTTTTAAAACCTGGGGGCATAACTGAGTATAGACGCTGCTTGTCAACTCGCAGGCGGGACAGAACAGTAAAAGGAATAAGAGGAAACGCCCCTAAAGGAGCGCTCTAAAGGCCGGAAGGAACCGAGCGGGATATGCGGTACGCGCCCAGCGCGGGCAAGACGCCAATTACCAAAGCGCCTGCGAAGACGTAAACAAGCAACGCAGCGGTGGGAGCGTGGAACAGGTTAGCGGAGATCTGCAGGCCGAGTCTGGCTACCCAAAACTCATTGCCCAGGGCAAGTCCCGCGGTGGTGGTGCCAAGCGCAAGCACCACCGCTGTCGCGGTCATTACCAACACCTCCAGTTGCAGCAGGCTGCCGATAAACAACGGGCTCGCTCCTATGGTGCGCAACAGCAGAATCTCTTTGCGCCGCTCGCGCAGGGAAGCGAGCAGCATGGCGGCCATGCCGAACAGCGCGGCCAACAGTACTAAGGCGGAAATAGCGCGCAGTGTTTTTTCCATAATGGCGAGGGTGGACCAGAGTTGCGTCAACACTACGCCGGGCAATATCGCCTGCAAAGGTTCACCGCGGTACTGATTGATCTGTCGCTGCACTTGAAACACCTTGATCCGCGATTTGAGCCCCACCATCACCGCCGTGATAGAGCGCGGCTGTAACTGCCCAGCCTTACTGCCCTGCCGATGAATAACCTCCATGGATTCCAGACTGATGTGCAGCGTCTGGTCCACCGGCGTTCCGGTCGGCGCGAATATGCCCACCACTTCGAATGGATGCGCGTCATGCAGAGTAAAACTGGTACTGGCCGCGCCGTGGGCCAAAACCAATTGGTCGCCCAATCGATACCCTAAACGGCGTGCCACTTCGGCGCCCAGCACCACTTGCTGCAAAACATCGAAGGGCCGGCCCTGCGCTAATGCCAATGCCTGGTCTGACCCGTAGCGAAAATGGCTGAAGTAATTCTGATTGGTGGCCAGCACCTTGTAGCCGCGGTGGGAATCGCCCAGGGATAAGGGAATCGTCCAGGCGACATCGGGCAAGGCGGCGATCTCCTCATAGCTGCGCCAGGCAATATTGTTGCTGGCGTTGCCCAGCCGAAACACCGCGTAGAGGAGCAGATTGATATCGCCGGTGCGGGCGCCGACGATCAAATCCGTCCCCGCCACCGTGCGGGCAAAGCCAGTGCGCGCGTTCTGCCGCAGGTGCTCAATACCCACCAGCACCAATACGCTCACTGCGAGTGCCGCCACCGTGAGCAAAACCGAGGCTTTGCGCTGAGCCAAGCTGCGCCAGGCGACTTTCCAAAACACTAGCAGCACCTCCGCATCAATTCACCCTGCCCGCTTGATTGAGCTCTGTCATCGACAGCTGCATGGGAAAATGGCTGGCGAGGGTTTGGTCGTGGCTAACAAACAGTAAGGTCGCGCCGCAGTGATCCAGAGTTGTCATTAATAGATGGATAAAAGCATCACGGTTGTCCTGGTCGAGGGCAGACGTCGGTTCGTCGACCAGGAGGATTTCCGGGCGGTTGATCAGCGCGCGCATCACCGCTACCCGCTGTTGCTGGCCGATGCTCAACTCGGCGGCGCGGCGATCCAGCAAAGCATTGGGCAGATTAAGCTGCTCCGCCAGTTCCGCCAGACGCGTATGCACGCTGGTTTTGCCGCCGGCAAAATGCGCGGCCAGATACACGTTGTCGCGCACACTCAACCAGGGAATCAGATTGAACTGCTGAAACACCACGCCCATATGGCGGGCGCGAAAACGGTCGCGGGCGTGGCCGCTCATGCGCGCCAGATTGCAGTCGAGCACACACAACTCACCACTGGTGGGCTTGAGCATGCCGCACAGCAGATTCAACAAAGTGGACTTACCAGAACCGGACGCCCCGCGCAGAAAAATCCGGCTGCCGCGCGCCACCTGCCATGCGGGAATAGTGAGAACCGTTTTGTCAGCCCGGCTCATCTTGTCGGTATAACCAAAGTGCAGCTCCCGACAATAGAAAGCGGGATGTTCGGCGGGAGCCTGCTGCGAAAAATCCGGCGATAAAGTCATAGTTTCAATCAGCACGCTGCAAATTGTCGGAGGGGACGAAAGCCTATAACATAGCCGCCAATTTTGAAACACAGCGGTTTGCCTCGATGACGTTCCTCCGTTTATTCGCACTGATTTTTTGCGCAAGCATTTCTCTCAGTGCCTGCGACAAAAAAAAGCCCGCCGAATCCAGCGCTGCTCAACCGAACCAAACGCACACTACAGCGGCTCCTATAGTCGCCGCTGAAAAAAGTGACGCCTATGAAGAAATCGAATGGCAGGATTTGATACCGAAAGAAGATCTGGAAGCACTGATGAATCCGCCGGAATATCTCGATGAAATCGAAGACGGTTCCAGCGAGGACGTGCTCGACGATAAATTAAAAATGCAATCGGACGATGAGGACGACGCCTATCAACGTGCGCTGACCTCAACCAAGATTATCGCCGAATACAATCAGCGCAAAATCCGCCTGCCCGGATTTATTGTGCCTTTGGATTTTGATGATCATCAGGTAATTACCACATTCCTGTTGGTGCCGTTTTTCGGCGCCTGCATTCACCTACCGCCACCGCCGCCGAACCAAATTATTTTTGCGACTTACGAGCCCGGCTTGAGCCTGGACGATCTCAGCGATGCTTTTTTTGTGGAAGGCACCATTTTTACCGAAATCAAAGAAAGCGATCTGGCGACTTCCGCTTACTCCATGACCATCGACCGGATTTTACCTTACGAGGATTAACGCAACGGCGCGCGATTATTGCGCGCCGTTAAGGTCGCCTGCCCCTGCTGTCCGGATACCATCCATTCCAGGGTGATTTTTTCGATTTCCGGGAAGTGATTAAATAAAGTCAATTCCACCCCAGCTAATTTCGCCAGCGCCGCGCAAGAAAATTGCGCGGTCAGGGTGATATCCGCGTGGGCATTCGCTTCACTCAGCGCATCGGCGTCCACTTTCGTCTCCACCAAGTTGCAATTGCCACCACGCAAATTCAGCCAGCTCGCCACATTGTTTAAGCGCTGCTCCATGGCCTGCACTGCTTGGCGTTCCGCGTCCGTCTGCGCCGCATGTTCAAAACCGAGAAAATTAACCGCTGGCGATGCCATCTCCACCAGCAGTTCCTGCTGATCCGCCACCAGCTGCAGCAATACCTCGCCATGTGTGTGGGCCTCATGGTTCGCTACATCATGTTGATGGTTGTGATGGTCGTGATTATGCGAATGCACATGTTGATGGGGCTCTGCAAACACGGGCGCGGCGAGCAGCAGGATCGCCATTAGGGACTGACGCATAGAAAAACACCTCAAAAAATGGGCCGATCATATACCTGTATTTATTAGCAACCGGTTATAGAATGCCGGTTTTTGAAAACACTTAACTGACTATGTTCCATATCGCCCTTTACGAACCGCAAATCGCACCCAACACCGGCAACATATTGCGCCTGATCGCTAATAATGGTTGTTGGCTGCACCTGATCGAGCCCATGGGATTTGACCTGGAAGAAAAGAAATTGCGCCGCGCCGGCCTCGATTACAGCGACTTGAGCAGGGTCACGATCCACCCGAATTATGCGACTTTCCAGCAGGCCGTTGCCGGACGGCGAATTCTCGCCTGTACCACCAAGGGCAGCCGGCCGCACGACCAGCTCGACTATCGCGAAGGCGATGTGCTGCTATTTGGCTCCGAGACCGCCGGGCTACCCGATCCCATCCGCAACGCCTTCCCACCGGAACACCGCCTGCGCATCCCCATGCAACCCAACAGCCGCAGCCTGAATCTCTCCAACGCGGTGGCGATTGTCAGTTATGAAGCCTGGCGGCAACTGGGATTCGCGGGCGGCGGGTAGAAATCCATTCAAGTTTGTCGATATGGGCATTCTTCACTACTCGCGATATCACACGATCAATTAAATGAATATCAGGTTGACAGGAAGACTCAACTCTTAAATGATACGTTATATCATTCATAGCAATTTTCCAATGGCTCTCTAGATGAAAAGGCTCCCCGTAACCGTTCTGTCCGGCTTTCTTGGTGCAGGCAAAACGACAGTTCTCAACCATATTCTCAACAACCGCGCCGGCATGAAGGTGGCGGTGATCGTCAATGACATGAGCGAAGTCAATATAGACGCCGCGACAATTCAACAGGAGGTGGAACTCAATCACCGGGAGGAAAAGCTGGTGGAGATGAGCAATGGCTGCATCTGCTGCACACTGCGGGAAGACTTGCTGGTGGAAGTGCGGCGCCTGGCCGACGCCGGCCGGTTTGATTACTTGGTCATCGAATCCACTGGAATTTCCGAACCACTTCCGGTCGCCGAGACCTTCACGTTCGCCGATGAAGATGGCGTTTCGCTAGGCGATATCGCGTGCCTGGACACTATGGTCACGGTTGTGGATGCGATGAACTTTCTGCCGGAATACTACGACGCACGTTATCTGCAGGAGACCGGAGAACACTTGGGTGAAGAGGATGGGCGCAGCGTGGCCGATCTGCTTGTCGAGCAGGTGGAATTCGCCGATGTGATATTGATCAGCAAAACCGATCTGGCGAGCGAAGCCCAGGTGCGCGATTTAATAGGCATCTTGCGCGGTTTGAACACCGAAGCCGACATCATCCCAATCGTTAACGGCGAAGTTCCTCTCAACAAAATTCTCGCGACCGAAAAATTCAGTTTTGACCGCGCTCGCCAGGCACCGGGCTGGCTGAAGGAAATGCGTGGTGAACATATTCCGGAAACCGATGAGTATGGCATCAGCAGTTTTGTCTATCAGGCACGCAAGCCATTTCATCCGCAAAAATTCTACGATTTTCTCCACAGTGCCCTGCCCAAGGGAAAACTTATCCGTTCCAAAGGCTATTTCTGGCTGGCCAGCCGACCGGATTTTGCCGGCCAATGGTCCCAAGCCGGTGGTATAGCGCGTTACGGCTATGCAGGAATGTTTTGGCACAGCGTGCCGGAGGAGCGCTGGCCGGAAGATGCAGATTATCTCGCTTCCATCGAAAAATCCTGGGCTGCGCCATTCGGTGACAAACGTCAGGAATTAGTATTTATCGGTCAGGGATTGGATAAAGACGCATTTTTTGCCGCACTGAATGATTGCCTGCTTACCGATGCAGAAATGCATGCTGGTGAAAACGTTTGGGCACAACTGCCTGATCCATTTCCTGCATGGCAGGAGTCTGACTGAAATGACAGCCGCTCTGCCCCTCACCGCATAGCACAACTGTAAATCTGCCGATTGATGCAGTGCATCTGTGCGCTGTTATTAATGCTGCGATATTCGATTAATAAATGAATCGTTTATCCCACGGGTACGCTATCAACGTCCCAGTCCGCTACCGAGTTTTATTGATATGACCACTATGCTTATCGCTCAACAGCTCAGCAAACGTTTTCATGACCACGCGGCCGTGCAGGATGTGTCCTTTCACGTAGATGCCGGGGAAGTTTTCTGCCTGCTTGGCGCCAACGGCGCGGGCAAAACGACGACCGTCAATATGCTGTTGGGTTTTCTACAGCCGACATCGGGAACCGCGAAGCTCCTTGAATACGACACCTGGAAAAACCAGGACATCTGCCGCTGCCACATGATGTACATTCCAGAAAATGTCAGTCTGTATGGCAATTTCTCCGCAGTGGAAAACATTGACTACCTGGCTGCTTTGGCGGGTATGAAACTGGAAAAAAAAGCTGCACGGAGCGCACTGGAAGCCGCTGGTCTTTCGCAGGAACACTGGCAGAAACCGGTGGGTGGATTTTCAAAGGGTATGCGGCAAAAAGTGGTAATCGCCTTCGCTTTTTTAAAACAGGCGAAGTTGATTTTAATGGACGAACCGACTTCCGGTCTCGATCCGAGCGCGTGCCGCAACTTTATCGAGATTGTTCAGCAGATCAAACAACGCAACACATCAGTGCTCGTCGTCACCCACGACCTGCAATGCGCGCATCTGCTCGCCGACCGCATTGGAATCATGTCAGAGGGACGACTGGTACGGGGATTCGCCAATCGGGGCATTGGTTTGGATGAAATTGAAGATAGGTATTTTGAGTGCTGTACCTGACGCCACGCCGCTGAAAGAGTCCTGTCATTGATAAACCGTCCACCGGCGATGCAAATATATTTTTAACAAAAAAACTGGTTACCACTTACCACTGAGACCATCCATGAAGTACACGACATTTGTTTTCGCGCTGTTTACGATTCCCGGTTACGCCGAGGAATATCTGCTTGCGAGCACGCGGGTTCAGGAATCCATTATCGTCATTGGCAAAAAGTCTTCGGCAGAATATACAACTGATCTTGCGGGTTCGGTCGATGTCGTCACTCGGGATCAGCTCGAATATGAGCATGTTAACGATACACTTGAACTGTTCAACAAAATTCCCGGCGTCTACTTCTCCCGCTTCAATCAAGGCATTATCAACACCGATATCGCCATACGCGGCTTTGCCGGTGAAGGCAGCACGCCGCACAGCAAACTTCTTATCGATGGCATACCCGCGAATCTTCACAACGGCTACGGGGAACTCGACCAACTCTTTCCTTTGGCAATGGAATCCATCCAGGTTTTCAAAGGCACCAGCGATCCGCGCTATGGATTATTCAACCTTGCGGGCAATTACCAGGTCCGAACCCGCAGTGATACCGCCAGTAAAATTGAAGCTACTTTAGGCAGCTATGACACACAGGAGCTGCAAGCTTATATCGGACGAGAAAACGGCCAGCTGCAACACAGCTACTTTCTCGGCTATCGGGAAAGTGGCGGTTATCGCGACCACACCGATTTGCAGAAATATTCCGTGTCCGGGCGTTGGTTCTATGAGCTGGCGCCGGGCAGCAAACTCGGTTTGATTGCCAGGCAGGCAGGTTATGACGGTGACGCACCAGGTTATCTATCACGACAACAGGCGAGGGAAAATCCCACAATATCCGCAGACTATGCCAATCAGGATGGCGGCAACAAATCCACCCGACACCTCAGCTTGCATTTCGATAAAGAAATCGCGCAAAAGCTCGACTGGCAGATCAAAGCCTATGGCCAATCCTTTGAAAGGGAGCGCTGGTTAAGATTCAGTGCAGCGAGCTCTTTACAAAACCGTTACGACGAGCAGGACCATTACGGCGCGCTCACGCATCTGCAGTGGCAGGTAGCGGAGGCCTGGACTATAAAATTGGGCGCCGATTATGAGAAGCAGGACATTCTGGAGCAGCGTTTCGGCACCCTCGGCCAAAGCCGCGAGCGCGATGCGTCAGCAGTCCAGCGGAATTTCGATTACGACTTTGTCACCCGGGGTGCCTATGTTCAGGTAGATCATTCCCCGAACCAGTTTCTCAGCTGGAACATCGCCGTGCGCGGAGATCAATTGGACGGCGATTTTCTGCAGCGCGCCGCCAACGGCACAGTAACGCCGCGACAGATGTACGACTTTGGCACCATCACCCAGCCCAAGCTGAATCTATTTATTGTACCCATCGACCAGTTGACCCTGTTTGCCCATTACGGCCGCAGCTTCCAGCACCCGTTCGGGGCCGACATCTATACCTCGGGTGATACCCGCGCGCGCGATGTCTCGATTAATGATGGTGCTGAAGTTGGATTTTCCTGGGAAATTTCTCCGCACCTCACGCTCCGCACGTCCTACTGGGAACAACACGCGAAAAAGGAATTCGTTGTGGTAGACGGTACACCTCAAAGCGTCGGTCGCACACGCAGGCACGGCGCGGATTTCGGCTTGAACTGGCACGTCAGCGACGAGGTTTATTTCTGGGCGAACTACGCAATGGTGGATGCCAGGATCCGCGGTGCCTCCGCCGATTCAGGAAATAATTTGCGCGGCATCCCCAACTTTACATCTTCTTTCGGCTTGGAATATGCCATGACAAACGCATTTTCCACGCGCTTGCACTTGGATAGCCAGGGTGGCTATCACGTAAACGAGGCCAATCTCGGCGGCACGTTTGGCGGTTACACGCTCTTGGGGGCAAGCTTTGACTACGCCACGTCATGGGGCAACCTGAACCTGCAGGTAAACAACCTGACCGACGATTACTTTGAGTACGTTTATGACCTCGCCGGCGACGGGCAAAACACCATTCACTCACCCGGAAATGGCAGAAATGTCAGCGCGTCCATTAGCTACGAGTTTTGATTATGGTGTGGCAAATTCTTTTACATGAATTGCGCCAGCAGGCGCGCAATAAAATATTCCTAATTTTGTTGCCATTAACTTTGGTTCTCGCTGTATTAATTGGTTTGACCCACTGGAAGCAACAACAAAGTTTTTCGCAAAGCCAACAAAAATGGCAAGAGAAGAACGAAGAACTGTGGCGTTCTCAACCGGACCGCCATCCACACCGGGTTGCGCACTACGGCAGCATGGTATTCAAACCCGTATCGCCATTGAATTTTATCGATGCCGGCGTCAACCCATTCGTCGGCAATGCTCTATTTTTAGAGGCCCACCGGCAAAACAGCTCGAGCATTAAGCAATTCCAATTCGGTGCCAGCAATCTCGCGCTGGGATACCCCTCGCTGGCAACGCTGATACTCGCACTCTGGCCTCTGGTTCTGATCACGCTCGCCTATAGCACCTTCAGCGGTGAGCGCGAACGCGGTACTTTAAAAATGGCGTTGGTGCTTGGTGTTCCCTGGCGGGCAATGTTTTTTGGCAAAGCGTTTGCCTACGGTTTGATCTCAATGACTTTACTGGTCATTTTATTTGGCGGCGTCGCTTTTTTATTGCTGCAGATGGCAGCCTCAGCAGACTTGTGGCTGCGCTTCGGCGCTCTATTTTTTTTGTATAACATCTACTGCGGCATATGGGTTGCCGCTGTGGTTTCGGTATCGGCCATCAGCCGTACCAATCAGCAGAGTCTTTGGTCGTTATTGTGCGCATGGCTGCTAGCGGTAGTGTTGATTCCACGATTTATTCCCACAATCTCCCAGACACTCCACCCTCTTCCTGATCGAGCCACTTTTGATGTTGCGCTTGCAACGACATTGGAAAAATTAGGCAACTCGCACGATCCCGACGATCCGCACTTTTCCGGGTTTCGCGAACAGGTTCTTCAGCAGTACAACGTCAGTTCTGTGGAGCAATTGCCGGTTAACTGGCGCGGTCTTGTGATGGCCGAGGGGGAACGTCTGACAAGCGTGGCTTTTCACACCCACTACAACGAGTTACACGGGCAGTTCGCGCGTCAGGACTCGCTGCGCGACAAACTCGCCTGGTTGTCGCCATACGCCCTGGTGAAACTGCTTTCCTCACGTTTGGCGGGCACGGCTGCCGCGGATTTTTACGAGTTTGAAAGACAGGCTGAGACTTTTCGCTACGACATGATTCAGCAACTGAATCGCCACCATACTCACGACATCCGTTTCGAAAATGACCGTCAACAAAAACTTGATCGACATGCCTTGCTGGATTTTTCCGGCTTTGAATTTCAGCCGGTATCAATGGCGAATAACGCTAGAAGCGGAGTTTTTGTACTGTATCTGATCCCTTGGCTGGCACTGATGCTTTATCTGGGTAGCCGCCGAAAACTTGCAAGGAGCGTAATATGAGACAGTTCTGCTGGGGCTTGCGCTTGCTGGTCCGCAATCGCGCATTTCTAATCCTAATGTTTATCTACACCACTGCCACGTGCCTCGCCATCTTTGCCGGGCATCAACGCTATGAAAAACACATATCTCAAAACGCAATAGTGGAAGCGCGCTATCAAGACGAGTTGCAAAAATGGCGTGGCAGCGACGGGCAATTAGACCCGGGTTACGTCGGCTATTACCAATTTGTGCCAACCGCAGCCACGCCATCGCCCTGGGCTGCACTCTTCAGCGGTGAACAAGCCGAGCACAACTGGCATCTGCGGGTGCGTTTGTTGGCATTTTACGGCCAGGCCTACGCGGGCGAAATCCAACATTACGACCACTGGATCCTCGGTCATTTCGATCTCGGTTTTGTGTGGATTTATCTTCTGCCCATCGTCATAGGATTGTTGAGCGTCAACATTATCGCCGATGAAAAAAACAGTGGTCGATGGTCACTGCTGCGGGCTCAGACCACATCCCCAGGCCATTTCCTGGTAAATCGGCTCAGGGTGATTTTTGCGGTGTTGCTGCTGTTGAACACCGCCATGTTGGTGGTCGCGACAGCAACTCTACGAATTCCTGTCGACGCGACCTGGGGCCTGCTGCTGTCGTTGCTGGTGATCTACCAGTTATTTTGGTTTTCCATCGCGGCATTTATTGCGCGCGGCGAACGAAACGCCACATTTAATGTGCTGGCTTATTGCTGCATCTGGTTGGCCGCGGCGCTCGCACTACCGGGTATACACTACCTCAGCCGGATGAACAGTGTGGAAATGGATTTGGGCATTGCCATTTTGATGGAACAGCGGGAGCAAATGAACGACAGCTGGGATCGTGACAAAAACGCGGATTTTGCGCGGTTTTTGGAACTGAATCCGCAATGGCGCAACACCGGTCCTCTGCCCGAGGTCTTCCACTGGAAATGGTATTACGCGATGCAAAGTATGAGTGACGCGGCTGTGCAGGAGTATGTGGATCATCTGAAGACGCTGCGATCGGACGTCTACCGCAGTGCCAGTACCTGGGCATGGTTATCACCTGTAACGAGTCTGCAACAGAGCCTGACGGCTATCGCCGGCACCGGAGGATTGGCGCATCAGCATTACCTCGATCAGGTAAAAACGCATCATCAGATTTTGCAGAACTTTTTTTATCCTCATTATTTTTTTGATGAACCTTTTCCCACCGCCCGGCTCACGAATATCCCGGTGTTTGAATACCGGCAGAGTCAGTTCAACGCAAGGGAAGGTTTGCTGCAACTGGGGTTTATCAATCTGATCGTTTTGTGCTTATTTTCTCCTGCAACCCGGGTCGCAGCAAAGAGATTCAGGAAAGGGTCGCATAAGCTTGCCAGATCCGAATTCACCTCGGCCCCGTTGGAAAGAGTATCTCCGCCACGTCGAACATCACCTGCAAAAGCCGTAGAATAGCCGCCAACTTCAACCGTTTGAGGCAAACTCATGTTGCGCAAAAACCCCACCGGACATTATCCCGAAGTCAGCAGCGAAGCTTATGTCGATAACACTGCAATTATCTGCGGCAAGGTGATTATTGAAGCCAATGTGTTTATCGGGCCCTATGCCGTGATACGCGCGGACGAAGTGGATGAGCGAGGCGAAATGGAGCCGATTATTATCCGGCGCAATTCCAATGTGCAGGATGGGGTGGTGATTCACTCCAAAGCGGGTGCCAAAGTGGAAATCGGCGAAAGCACATCCATCGCGCACCGCTCTATCATTCACGGCCCCTGCGAAGTCGGCAGCAATGTTTTTATCGGGTTCAATACCGTGCTGTTTAATTGCCGCGTGGGTGATGGCTGCGTAGTGCGCCACAACTCTGTGGTGGATGGATGCGACTTGCCGGAGAGATTCCACGTCCCATCAATGACCCGCATCGGTCACGATTTCGATCTGAACACGATTCCAAAAGTGGACCCGGAATATCAGGCATTTTCCGAATCCATCGTCAGTGCCAATCATTATTTGATCAAAGGTTACAAAGAACTCTCCAACGAGTTTTAAATAACCCGATGACTATGGCACATAAAATCCCCACTAATATCATCACCGGCTTTTTGGGCACCGGTAAAACCACAACTGTTTTGCAGTTGCTGAAAAACAAGCCGGCAGATGAACGTTGGGCGGTTCTGGTCAACGAATTTGGCGAGGTGGGGATCGACGGCCGTCTGCTTGAGCAAAATGCCGGCGACGATATTTTTGTGCACGAATTACCGGGCGGCTGCATGTGTTGCGCCAACGGTCTGCCTGTGCAGATTGCCCTCAACCGTCTGCTGCGCAAAGCGAAGCCGCAACGGTTGCTCATCGAACCCACTGGCCTCGGTCATCCAGCGGAAATCATCGCCCTGCTGCGCTCCGAGCTTTATCAAAATGTTCTGGACTTGCGCGCCACCATCACCCTGGTGGACGCGCGCAAATTGGCGGATGCACGCTACCGCGATAACACGACCTTTCAGCAGCAACTGCAAGTTGCGGATGTGGTGGTGGGCAATAAAGAAGACACTTACACCGACATGGACCGCGAGCGACTGGAACGCTATCGCGAAGACTATTTACCGGAAAAAACCCTGATTTACAGCAGTTGGGGCGAATTGAACCCGGCGCTTTTGGATCAGGAAAATCGCCAGCAAAGCCTAAATCGCGAATTCGACGCAGCAAGCCCTTTTACTGTCGATCTGCCGGAGACCCTGCCACCCTGCGGTTATATCCGCAAAAGCCGCTCTGCCGACGGCTATTTCAGTAGCGGCTGGATTTTCAGCCCGGATTTTATGTTTGACTACGCCAAAATCTTTGCGCTATTGAATGGCTGCGAGGAAGAGCGCTTAAAAGCGGTATTGATTACAGATCAGGGCGTGTTTGGCTTTAATAAATCCGGTGCAGTGCTCACAGAAATCGAATTGGATGACGCACTCGATAGCCGCATCGAAATTATTCACAACCAGGAAATTGATCAAGCGGCGTGGCAGGATCGCCTCTTATCATCCATCGAATCCCAATCCTAAACTTTTCTACACGTTCTTTTCGCTACCAGGACAACAACCGTAACGCCGTTTATAGGCAGCAATAAAATTAGTGGGATGGCTATAGCCGGCAGCATAGGCCGCTTGGGATACGGTCACACCCTCCCCTAGCAACAATTCGCGAGCATATTCCAATCGTTTGCGCCGGACATAATCGCCTACCGGCATATCCACTTCCTGTTTGAAATAGCGCTGCAAAGTGCTGGTGCTCATACCAAACATTTTGCCGATCTCATCCAGATTCAACGGTTGATCGATATGGGTATCCAAATAATGGCAAACCTCGGCAATCCGGCTGCTGCGACGAGAACCGGTGCGTTGATTCTGTTGCCAGAGTTCCAGCGCAGCCAGTCCCTCTCCAACCAGCAGCAGCGCCTGATTCTCAATATGCAGGCGCTGCAATTCCGCCTCCGGATCGGTCACCGCCAAAATCTCCCCCGCCGCAGCAAACGCCCGTGCTGAAGGTCGCCACAAAGGCAGATCGCCGGTGCGCTGTAGCGACAAGGCCCAAATGCGCTTGGCCGTTGTTGGGCAGTGTTGCGCCAGCCATTGCGGCGAAACCGTTACGTGAACTTTGGTGAGATGGCAGCCGCGCTGCAGATCGCGCTGCCAGCGGGTGCTCTCTTCCAGAATCATGGCGGCGCAACGCGGGCCGCCATCACAGCCCAATTGAAAGGGGTGATCGTTCAAACGGAAATTCAGCTCGCCGCGCAGCAGCAGCAAAAAACTCAACCGTGGGGAGAGTTCCGAATCGGTGGTGGTGCCATCCAACTCCTCCAGATCGCATACGTGTACCGCGAGCCCCGCGGGGTATTCAACACATTCAAATCGCCCCCGCGCCAATGGCTGGGTATAAGCTCCGGGTTTGGAAAAGCGGGACCTGTAGCCCCCCGTTTCGGCCAATTGGGTGAGCCGCCGCCCATCGATAACGGAGGTGACACCAGCTCTATTCGCTCCTCGTATCGTCATCTTGTGATCAGGCATAGGCCCTCCTTTATATTCATTGCTTTATACCGTGTTAAATAACTTGTCCGTCACGCCCTGGGAGGCTCGCCCTCTACCGTTTCAGCACTTTGACGATTTCGCATCATCATCTGGCGCTGGCGCATCACTTCACTAGCAGCATCCCTCAAACCCCGCCAGTATAATGCCAGCGAGAATCATTATCATTTAGATTTTGCCGGAACAGTGACCTGCTGCTCTGCGCGGATCGCATCATTAGTTGTTCATTGGGGAGTTGTAGAGATTTATGGGTAGTGTGCGTAAACGTCACCTGAGCCTTTCATTGTGCATAGCGGCTGCAGCTCAGGTACAAGCCGCCGAGCAATCGCAACAGAAGTTGATCGAAGAGACCATCGTATGGGGCACGAAAGTCTATTCGTCCTCACTCGCGTTGGACTCGGAGGCGATGGATATCAAACAAGCGGACCATATCAGCGATCTGCTGCGCCCTATTCCCGGTGTCGACGTTGGCGGTGCCCACTCACTCAATCAGCGCATCACCATTCGCAGCATGGATGACAAGGATCTGCGCATCAGCATCGATGGCGCCAATCAAAACACCTATATGTACCACCATATGGGCAATCTCCAGATTCACGCAGACATTTTGCAAGCGGTGGAAGTGGATGTGGGCAATAACTCTGTCGTCAACGGCGGCCTGGGTGGCGCGGTGCGTTTTCAGACCAAAGAAGCGCGCGACCTGTTGGGTGCAGGCCGGCGTTTTGGCGCTCTCGGTAAAGTGACGTTATCGGATAACGCATCCAATAATTATGCGATATCAGCGTACGGCCAATTAACCGACACGGTGGATATTCTCGGTTATTACAATTTTGTCGACCGCAGAAATTATGAAGTCGGCGGCGGAAAAATTCTTGCGGCCGACGGCTCCGTTATTCCCGGCACTGATGGCAAAGTTCGCGGTTTGGCCGGTGAATTAACCGACGGTCTGATTAAATTCGGTTGGAATCTCACTGACAATCAGCGCATTAAAATCGGTTATGAAGCCTATGCCGACAAGGGCGATTACAGCTATCGCCCCGATATGGGACTGGCAACAGATATTGCGATTGCCAATTCACTGAACGTACCGCTGGTCTATCCCACCGAATTTACCCGCGATACTTTGACATTGAATTATGACGTTGCCATCGGCACTCACACCAATATTCGCACTGCGGTGTTTCGCAATGAAAGCACACTCTGGCGCGACGAAAATGGTCTGGCTACGTGGAACGCCGCAGCCGCCACCATCAACGAGGGTGACGCGGAAAATACCGGTCTGAATATATTGGCCGACTCCAAGATAACGCTTGGTGTGCCCCATACCTTCACCTATGGGGTCGACCATGTGGAATATAAAACCGGTTACAGCGTCGACGGGCAATTGCTCAGCGGCGAAAATTCGACGCAGGCAGCCGTATTTATTCAAGATCGCATTGAACTGACGGACTCTCTGGCCATTACACCCGGCGTGCGTTACGACACCGCCAATGTTGAAACCGCTGTGGTTGACGATAATTTCACCGACACACTTTGGGCGCTGGCGGGCGAATATCAATTCGGTGACTACTTGCTGCTGAGATTGAGCAGCACCCAATTATTCCGCGCCCCGGAAATCAGCGAAGTGTTTACCGGTGCGGGCTTGGGCGATGCGCGCAATCAAAACATAAAGCCCGAAACCGGAAATAATTCCGAGTTTGCATTGGCTTATGAAATCTCCGGCTTGTCTACGGGTGTTACCGTCTTCCGCACGCAGATCGACGATTACATTTATGACTACGCCAGCAACCCGGCCGGCGGATCGTGGAAGGACAATGTCGGTGATTTGAGCATCGACGGCTATGAAGCCTATGCGGAATGGGATCACGGTGATTGGAGAATTCTAGTGACCTACGCCTCTGCCGAGAGCGAGCTGGACGCATTCACAAATTATTCCGCTCTGGACGGTGCTCGAATTGATCGGGAACAAGGCGATTCTATCGGGGTAAATTTCCGATACACAATCGCTCCTGTGAATATCACACTTCAAGCGGAAGCGCTACACGTCAAAGACTTAGGCACTGGCGTCGATCTGGATTCCACTTCCGACGATTCTGACAACGCCAAAGACAGCTTCACTGTCCACAATATTTCCGGGCGCTGGACACCGGACGGTAGCCTGCAAGGTCTATCGATCACTGTCGGAGTGGATAACGTGTTCGATGAATTTTATGCATCGCAATCGTCCCGCACCGGCACTTCTTTCCATCCGCGCTTTGGCCAGCTGTATCTGCTGGATTATGAGCCCGGCCGCAATATCAAAGCCGCGGTTGCCTATCAATTTTAATGTCGCACAGGTGGTGCAAGTTATTACGCCCTGGGAGCAGGTTAAAACACCGTTCGCTTTGAATGGCCAGTCCAATTGCCGCCGCAACAGGAGACAAAAAAATGAACCAATTCGTACATATCGCTCCAGAAATTCCAGTAGCATCCAAAAATCTTTTGGACAACTACCACCCCGATAGCAGCGTTTATTTTGCATCTCCCAAGCGCGCTTTATTGGCGCAGCCGCCATTTGCCTCCCTACTGGTCACTGGCCATAAGGACTTAAATGAACAGGCGAACGAATCATTGCGATTTGCGCGGGAGCTGGGTTTAGCCACGCCGGTGGTGGTCGGCGCTGTGCCGTTTGACATCAAACAAAAAGCGTATTTGCGGGTGAGCAGTAATTGTCTGACCGAGGGACAAGTCGCTGCAAATACATCGTCTGAAGAATCCGTCAGCACAGGTGAATGTACAGTCACACAAGTGCCTGCGCCACACTATTTTATGAACGGTGTGCGCGATGCGCTGGCGCGTTTTGCGCGAGGTGAGCTGGATAAAGTGGTGCTTTCACGCATACTCGACATCGAGTGCGAACGCACACCTAATGTGCGCGCCCTGGTGAAAAAACTCGCGCAACGCAACAGCAATGGCTACACCTTCGCTGTCAATTTGAAAGATATTGATAACGAGCGCACTAATAGCAGCGTGCATGCTTTGGTCGGCGCCAGCCCGGAATTATTGATTTCCCGCCAGGGCATTAATGTTATCGCCAATCCTCTCGCTGGCTCGGAGCCACGCAGCGACGACCCCATCATCGATCAGCAGCGCGCCGAACAATTACTCCGCTCGGAAAAAGATCGCCGCGAACACGCGCTGGTCATTAAAGCCATCGAAGATGCGCTGCGACCCTTTTGTCGCACATTGCATATTCCGGCGGAGCCATCGCTGATTTCCACACCGGCCATGTGGCATCTCTCCACCACCATTCACGCGGAATTAAACGATCCCGCCACAACGTCACTGCAATTGGCGTTGGCACTGCACCCAACTCCGGCCGTCTGTGGTTATCCCGCCGAAGCGGCGCGCCGTGCTATTCGTGAAATTGAACCGCATGATCGCGGTTTATTTACCGGCATTGTCGGCTGGTGCGATGCTACTGGTGATGGTGAATGGGTGGTCACCATCCGCTGCGCAGAAATCAAAGATCGCAACGTCCGGCTCTATGCCGGGGCCGGCATAGTCGCCGGATCAGATCCGCGAAAAGAACTCGCGGAAACCGGAGCCAAATTCAATACTATGCTCACCGCGTTGGGCATCAAAGAATTCACGGGCGCAGCAGTATGAACCGCGTACAACCCAAAGCGGCGAGTTGGCCTGAGGAATTTGCTGAGCGCTATCGCCGGGAAGGCTACTGGCAAGGCGCCACCCTCGGAAACCTTTTGTGCAATTCCGCCAAACAATATCCCGATCATATTGCGGTGATCGACGGTGAGCGCCAATGGACTTATGCACAATTAAATACCGCAGCAGATGAATTGGCGGCTGGACTTTTTGGCCTCGGCATTCGCAGCGGCGAGAAAGTGGTTGTGCAACTGCCCAATATCGGCGAATTACCGCATGTGATTTTTGCCCTTTTTCGCCTTGGCGCCGTGCCGGTGTTTGCTCTACCCGCTCACCGCGCTTTTGAGTTGGAAAGCTTTTGCCGGCAGACGCAAGCAAAAGCTTATATCACTATCGATTATTTCAGCGGCTTTGACTATCGCACCCTGGCGCGGCAGCTGAAAAATACGACCGAACTGCAGCACATTATTGTCGCCGGTGAAGCAGAGGAATTTATTCCCTTCGCGCAATTGCCGAACGCCGCCATCGAGCTGCCCGATTCCGATCCGTCGGCAATTGCCTTATTGCAGCTCTCCGGCGGCACCACCAGTATTCCCAAATTAATTCCGCGCACCCATGACGATTATTTCTACAGCGTGCGCGCCAGTGCGGAGATTTGTCAGCTCAGCGATAACAGTGTTTATCTTGCAGTACTACCTGCGGTGCATAATTTTCCGCTGAGTTCACCTGGAATGTTGGGCGTTTGGCACGCCGGCGGCACAGTGGTAATGGCGCTTAACGGCGCGCCGGAAACCGCGTTTGCGTTGATCGCCAAACACCGGGTCACCATTACCGCCTTAGTGCCACCATTAGCTTTGGCGTGGCTCACCGCTATAAAACAAAACCAGCAAGATCTTTCCAGTCTGCAGGTGGTGCAGGTAGGCGGCGCCAAACTGAGTGCGGAAGTGGCCAAACAAATTCTGCAGGCATTTCCCGGCCGTTTGCAGCAGGTGTTCGGCATGGCGGAAGGATTGGTGAATTACACACGCCTGAACGACGCGGATCACGTTGTGGTTCACACCCAGGGGCGCCCTATGTCCCCGGCTGATGAAATTCGCATAGTGGACGAGGATGACCGCGAGCTGCCGCGCAATCAATTGGGCCAACTGCTAACCCGTGGGCCTTACACCATTCGCGGCTATTTTCCCTGTGGCGACGATAATCTGGATCGCGCCAATGCCAAAAATTTCACTGCGGATGGTTTTTATCGCACTGGCGATTTGGTGCGATTGACAGATGACGGCTACCTCATAGTGGAAGGCCGCTGCAAAGACCAAATCAATCGAGGCGGTGAAAAAATCTCCGCAGAAGAAGTGGAAAATCATCTGCTTGCTCACCCTGCAGTACACGATGTCGCCATGGTGGGCATGGCGGACCCCTATCTCGGCGAGCGCAACTGCGTTTTTATTATTCCAGCGACAGAAAATGTCGAGTCAATCCGCTTGCCCAAATTGCGCGCGTTTCTGCGCGAGCGCGGACTGGCGGAGTACAAATTACCCGATCGGGTGGAAATTCTCGCGGCATTTCCCAAAACCAGCTTTGGCAAGGTCAGCAAAAAAGCCCTGCGCGAAATGATCGCCGACCTTACACCCCAAATTTAAACAGGATGACGTTATGGCTATTCCCCGTATATCTGCCTATTCACTGGATCAACTTCAAGGCTCCTTCACTAATAAAGTTGATTGGAAAATTGATGCTAAACGCGCAGTACTGCTGGTCCACGATATGCAGAATTATTTTGTGGATTTTTATAGCCGTGATCAGGAACCCATGCAAAGCCTGCTGAAAAATATTCAGACTTTGACCACCCTTTGCCGCCAGCGCAATATCCCGGTTGTATACACTGCGCAACCGCCCAACCAAAAACCCCACGACCGCGCCTTATTGACGGATTTTTGGGGAACGGGCCTGACCGATACAAATAATGTCACTGCCATAGTGGCAGAATTAAAACCGCAACCGGCAGATATCCAATATGTAAAATGGCGCTACAGCGCGTTTCAGCGCACGACACTGATGGAAGATATGCTGGATCTCGGCCGCGACCAGTTAATTATCTGCGGCGTGTACGCTCATATCGGCATTTTATCCACTACCTTGGAAGGTTTTATGCGCGATGTGCAGGCCTTTGTGGTCGCCGATGCAGTGGCGGATTTCTCTCCCGAGGAACACGCCATGGCGTTGAATTACATCGCCGGACGCTGTGGCAAAGTGGAAACCCTTGCGAATGTAGTCTCAACACTTACGCCATTTAATTTGGAAAGCATGACCCGCGATGTAGCGGCAAGCTTGATGATGCTCGCCTCGGATATTCACGCCAGCGACAATTTGCTCGATTTGGGCATGGATTCCATCCGTTTGATGACGCTGCTGGAAAAGTGGCGAGCGCAGGGCGCAAAAGTGGATTTTGTCGAATTGGCTGAAGCCGCCACCCTAGGGGAGTGGTGGACGATTATCGAAGCCAAATCTTTCACCACTTCGGAGCCCGCCTATGCGTGAGATTGCAGATGCCGAGGCGATGCCACTCACCCAGGCCGAGCACGGCATCTGGTTGGGACAGCAATTAAATCCGGCGAGCGCTCTGTACAACGCGGCCGAAGTGATCGAAATTCGCGGCCCGCTCAGTCCGTCCAACTTCGGCTCCGCGCTGTGTCAGGCACTGGTGGAAGCGCCGAGTTTTCACCGCGTTTTCTTGCAAACGGGCGACAGCGCACAACAACGATTTACTGCGGTGAAACCCAATGTGGTCGTTCTGGATTTTTCTGCGGAAACTCATCCGACAGAAATCGCGGAAATATGGATGCGGAAGGATCTCGCCACCACCGTCGATCTCACACGTGGGCCTCTATATCAACAGGCGCTGATTAAATTAGCGGACGAGCATTATCTGTGGTACCAGCGCGCTCACCATATAGCGGCCGATGGTTTTGCATTTGCCTTATTCAGCCAGCGGGTGGCGGAGATTTATAACGCGCAACTGGAAAATCGCGACTGCGGCAGGTCGCTCGCTGACTACGCCGCTGTTCTGCAGGACGATCAACGCTATCAAAACTCCGCTCGCCGCGAGGCCAGTCGCGATTTCTGGCTTTCCCGCCTGCCGCACTCACCCCGGCCGGTTTCTTTAAGCCGCTCCCGTGCACCAGTGGAACGAGCACCACTACATTTAAGTACGGAAATCAATTCCGCAATCTTTACTCAATTAAAAGATTTTGCCCAAACGATTGAGTGCAACTGGGCGGATTTAATCACCGGTGCTGTCGCCGCGCTGATCTATCAGCGCACGGCGGCGGACGAGATTATTCTGGGCCTGCCGGTAATGGGACGAATCGGCACCCCTGCGTTGCGTGTACCGGCAATGGTGATGAATATCGCACCTTTGCGCCTCCAAACCAAAAATTTGCGTGATCTGCAGGATTGGGCAAAACACGTCGCCGCGGAGCAGAAAATTTGCCGTCCGCACCAGCGCTACCGCTATGAGCATTTACGCCGCGATTTGAATGCATTGGGTAGTGATAAACGCCTGTACGGACCGGTCGTGAATATCATGCCCTTTGACCGGCAATTGTCTTTCGGCAATGCCAGCACCCTGGTACACAGTCTTTCCGCAGGACCGGTGGAAGATATTTCCTTTGCATTTGTACTGCAGCCGAATAACCGTCTGCGTTTCGATCTCGAAGCTAATCCGGCGCGATATAACGAGCAACAAATTGCGGACTATCAACAACAGCTGTTGACACTGCTCAACGATCTGTCAAAGCCGGTGCAAATTTCAGCGAAACATTTTTCCTGGCTGAGCGGTGGAGAATTGCCCAATCCTTTGCCGTCCGTGGTGGAATTATTTACGGCGCAGGTGCGCGCAAGACCTGGCGCCATCGCTCTTGTGGATGGCAACACCCAGCTCAGCTATTCCGAGCTTTACGAAAAATCCATGTGCTTTGCCGCTGGATTGAAAAAACATCGGTTACAAAGTGGCGACACGGTGGCACTGGCGCTTCCTCGTGGTGAAGCGGCAGTGGTCAGTTGCCTGGGCTGTTTGCTCGCGGGGACGCCTTATGTATTTTTGGATCCCAAAGGGCCGGATGCGCGCAATCAACGCATTTTGCAGGATGCCTCACCCAAACTGGTGGTATCCATGGACGCGGGCGACGCGAGCATTTCTTTCAACGCGTTACTGAATTCTGTATTTACTGAAAAGCCCGACGAGATTCCCCAAGCTGCACTCGCCTATTTAGTCTATACCTCCGGTTCCACCGGTGCGCCCAAAGGTGTGATGGTGGGACGGCGTGCCTTGGCGGAATTTGTAATAGGTGCAGCGCAAATTTACGGCATTGAAAAAAATGACCGCGTCTTGCAATACGCACCACTGCATTTCGACGCCAGTGTAGAGGAAATTTTTGTCACCCTCTGTCAGGGTGCGACTCTGGTTATTCGCTCCGAAGCCATGCTGGATTCTGTAGCGTCATTTTTGGATACCTGTGCGCGCTGGCAAATTTCCGTATTGGATTTACCGACAGCTTATTGGCATGAACTGGTGTATTTTTGCCATTCCACCAATACCCCTCTTCCTCCCGCGCTGCACATGGTCATTATCGGTGGTGAAGCCGCATTGCCTGAGCGTGTGCGTCAGTGGCATGAGTTGCCTACCCACAATATTCGCCTGCTGAACACCTACGGTCCCAGCGAAACCACGGTGGTGGCCAGTTGCATGCAATTGGTAGAGCATCAGCCGGTTTCCATAGGCACGCCCCTGCCCGGCCGGCAAATCGCAATAGTGGATCGCCAAGCACGAATTCTTCCGCGTGGAGAAGCGGGCGAATTATTGGTGTTGGGCGGCGGCATTGCCACTGGTTATCACGATATGCCCGACGCCACCGCAGCGCGTTTTCGCCAAGTGCAATTTCCCTGGCAGGAAGTTCCGCAGCCGGCTTATTTCACCGGCGACCGCGCGCAGATCACGCCGCAAGGCACAGTGGAATATCTCGGCCGTCTCGATGCGGAGATTAAAATCAGCGGCCATCGCATCAACCCTGTGGAAATTGAATCCGTCATTTTGTCACTGGGCCTGGCCCGTGATGTGGCGGTGGTGGTGCCCAACGGCAGCGGCGAACAAAAATCCCTGACCGCATTTATGGCGGCGGCGGGTGATAGAGCCACTGTGGATATTCAAACCCTGCGCCAGCAGCTCGCCGCATTTTTACCCGCTCCCATGCTGCCAACGCGGGTGGAATATTTAGCGCAATTACCGCAAAGCTCCGCAGGCAAAGTGGATCGCAAAGCGCTGGCCGCACTTGCCGCTACCGATGCAGCGGACGCGATCAACAGCGAGCTTTCACTGGAAGAACAACTGATTATTCGCACCTGGCAACAGGTATTGGGCGTTCCAAAAATCAATCCCTGTGATGATTTTTTCCTGCTGGGCGGCCAGTCGTTGCAAACCATTCAAGTGGCCAATCGCTTGTCCGCCGCTTTGCAGCGGGATATTCCGGTCACACTTTTGTTTGAACACCCCACTGTGCAACAACTGGCAGCGGCGTTAACCGAACAGACAGCGCAAAAAATTCCGCAGGTAAAAGATTGGGTCGATGCAGACCTTGCACGCTTCCAAGCCGAATTGTCCCCGGCAAAGAATCGCCAAAAAAGATCCTGGACAGATTGCCGCGCAATTCTGCTGACCGGCGCGAGCGGTTTTGTCGGCGCGCAATTGTTGTACCAATTACTGCAGGCAAGCAATGCGCAAATTGTTTGTCTGATCCGCGCTGATAATCGCGAACAGGCTTTTGCCAAAATTTCAAAAGCTCTGATCAAACAAAAGCTGGTGGTTCGCGAGCTTGAGAAACGCATTGAGGTAGTTCTCACGGATCTCGAACAACCGGGATTAGGACTGGCAAAAGAAATCTATCTGCAACTGGCGGCGCAATGCGATGCCATTTTTCACAATGCCGCCAATACCAGTGTGATGCGGGACTACAAATCCCTCCGCGCCGCCAATGTGGTTAGCACTCAAACATTGTTGCAGCTCTCAGCAATAAACGGTGTGCCTTTCCATTTGATTTCCACAATCGCGGTGGCACCCGCCACAGGTTTGCCGGAAGAGTTTGTGCCTTGGCATAGCGGTCTTCAGGACGGTTATCAGCAGAGCAAATGGGCGTCTGAGCACAGTGTGCAAATAGCGTTGGAGCTGGGCTATCCAGTCAGTGTTTACCGCCTCGCCCGCGTGGTGGGCGATGTGCACAGCGGAGCGGTGAATGAAAAGGATCTGGTGTGGAATATCGCCGCGGCGAGCGTGCGCAATAAGGCGTTTCCCCTGCTGCCAATTCAGGAGCCCTGGACGCCTGTCGATCTGGTTGCCCGCGCCATAATCGCCAATGCGCGGCAACCGCAGCCACAGCCTGTTCTGAATATCATGCCGCCGAGCGCGGTGGCTTTACGGGACGTGGGGCAGTGGCTGCGCGACGCAGATTTTGCGTTGGAGACCGTCACTGTGGAGGACTGGTGCGCGCATCTGAGCCGCAGCTCGCATGAACACGATCGCGCAATTCTGGGATTTTTTCAGCAACGCAAAAATAATGCGCCCGAGGAAATGATGCTGCCTGCTATTGAACATAAAACCGCGCAGCAAGTTATTTCAGCTAACGGAATTGAATTTCCAGAAATCACCCAACACCATTTCAACACCTATCTGCGCGAAGCGATCAATCAGAACTTGATTGCCGCGCCCTCTCCCACAACCGACAGCCGAGGTCTTTATGAGCCTGCTTGAAGTCGTCGCTCGCCCTGCACCGACCACTCCAGTAAAAACACCGGCAAAACGGACGCCACCGCGTTTGCTGCAAGTGGTGCGCACCGAATGTCTCAGCGACGCCATGCGGCGGATCACCTTAAGCGGAGAGGATTTGGTCGGTTTTCCAGAAGACCGCAACGGCGCTCATATCAAAGTCTTTTTGCCGCGCCCTGAACAGCGCAAACCGATATTGCCAACGCTCGGCAACAACGGCCCCGTGTGGCCGGAAGCACATTTGCGCCCCATAACGCGCACGTACAGCGTGCGGCGCTATTGTGCGAAAAAAAATGAATTGGAAATCGATTTTGTGTTGCACGGTGCCGACAGCCCCGCTTCCGGCTGGGCTGTCAACGCTGTGCCCGGTGATTTTCTCGGCGTCGCCGGTCCCGGCGGCCCCGATCCACTGCTGGCGCCTGCGGAGCAACATATTATTTCCGGCGACCTCACCGCCCTACCCGCTATTTGCGCACTGCTGGAATCTCTGCAGGCATCAGCGGCGGGCCACGCGGTTATCGAAATCGATTGCGACGATTTCCGTCAGAAGGTCGTCAATCCCACAAAAATTCAATTTCAGTGGGTGCTGCGCAATCCAAAATTAAGTGCAACTGAAAATACCTTGTTGCAGGCGATCAAAGCGGTGCAATTGCCGTTTCCCGGCGGCACGCTCTCCGCATTTGTTGCCGGAGAAAATGGCTCAGTGTTGGCAGTGCGGGATTATTTGCGCAGCACTTATGGGCTACGTAAACAGAATCTTTACGCCGTACCTTACTGGAATCGTGGTCAGGATGAAGAAACCTATCATCAGGAACGCCACCGCATTATGGATCAGGAGTATTAAATGGACACATCTGAATTCAACGGCAAAGTTGCAGTAGTCACCGGCGCTGCGCGCGGCATTGGCAAGGCCGTTGCCGACGCATTGGAAAAATCCGGCGCAAGAGTCGCCGCCTTGGATATTGCTTTTGCAAACAAAGGCAAAAATCAATTTAGTGTGGATGTTGCCGACAGCATTGCGGTGAATAACACCATCAGCGCGGTGGAAAACCAGCTCGGTGAAATCGATTATCTGGTGAATGTCGCCGGCATTTTGCGTATGGGGTCATTGCTGGAATGCAGCGATGACGATTGGCAGCGCACCTTTGCGGTTAATACGACCGGCGCATTTAATCTCTGCCGCTCGGTGGGCCGACGTATGTTGCTGCGCAAGCGCGGCGCCATGGTGGTGGTCAGTTCCAACGCGGCGGGGATACCGCGTTTAGGTATGGGCGCTTACGCCGCCTCCAAGGCTGCCACCTCGCATATGGTGAAATGCCTCGGGCTGGAATTAGCGCAGGCCAATATTCGCTGCAATATTGTCGCGCCAGGCTCCACTGATACGGATATGCAACGGCAATTGTGGACCGATGCCAGCAGCGCCGAAAAAGTCATTAACGGCTCTTTGGAAAATTATCGCCTTGGTATTCCGCTGCAACGCATCGCTTCTGCGGAAAATATTGCTTCTGTCGTGCTTTTTCTGCTTTCGTCAAACGCCGCTCATATCACCCTGGAATCCATTGTGGTGGATGGCGGCGCAACGTTGGGTTGTTGATTAAAGCTTGTTTCCTAGGGGTTAACTAAAAAAGGTCTTTATATGAATACGTCAGCCGGTCAAAAGAAAACTCTGAAATTCACCCGCTCACAGGAATTGCTGGCTGAAGGCCGCGGGCTGGTGGCGGGATTTACCCAGTCCATGATGAAAAAACCCGAACAATTCGCCCTTGGCCGCTTTCCGGTGTATTTGCAAAGTGGTGAAGGCGCGGAGGTGACGGATGTGGATGGCAACCGTTATATCGATTACATCTGCGGCCTCGGCGCCAATGCGCTGGGTCACAATCACCCAGCGGTGGTAAAAGCCATCACGGATAATTTAAGCAGCGGCATTATTCACTCCCTCCCCACTCCGGTTGAAATTACCGCTGCCCGCGCGCTCACCGAAATTATTCCGGGCGCAGAGCAAGTGCGCTTTTTCAAAACGGGTGCGGATGCCAACTCCGCCGCTGTGCGCCTCGCGCGTTTTATTACCGGAAAAGAAAAAATCATCACCGTCGGCTACAACGGCTGGCACGACCACTACATGTACGATACACCCGGCGTGCCGGAAATTATTCAGCGCTACACCTCGCGTATGCCGTTATTCACGCCCCAGGACGAACAACCGCTGCTGGATTTAATCAACAACGAAAATGAACAGCTCGCCGCGGTTTTATTGTCGGTGCCGTACAACCGCCCGCTGCAAGCGGAGTTCGTCAAAACATTGCGCAATCTTTGCAAAGATAAAGACGTGCTATTTATTTTTGACGAAGTGGTCACGGGTTTCCGTCTCGCCCTCGGCGGTGCTCAGGAATATTTTGATGTTCAAGCGGACCTGGTGACCCTGTCCAAGGGTCTCGCCGCCGGCATGCCCCTGTCCGCCGTCGCCGGCCGACGTGAATTAATGTCGCAAATGGAAAAGCTGCAGGTTTCCACCACCTTCGGCGGTGAAATGCTGTCGCTTGAAGTATGTGTCGCGGCTATCGACGAATATCGCACCAGCGGTTATATCCAGCACATTGCCGAGTTGGGACGGCAATTAAAAAACGGTGTCAACGCCGTCGCCGCTGAATTGGGAACACCCTTAACGGTCGTCGGCTACGATGCCATTCCCATGTTTTTGTTCTCCCGCAATCCACAGGAACATGTGAAATTTGCCGAGCCTTTTGTGGCGGAAATGGCCGCGCGCGGAGTGCTGTTGCGCCGGGATGTGAATTTCATCAGCAGTGCCCATACACAGGCGCATATTGAGCACACTATCGCCGCAGTGAAAGGCGCCTTGGGAGCAATGCAGCGCGCTGGTTTATTCGCGACTGAAAAACGCGAAGTCGCCGCCGGGGCCGAGGCATGAGTTGTTCTTGTCTTCATCATTTTTCATTGCACTCCACCATTGGCGCATCTTCGCCGTCGATAAGCTCAAATACGCAAAAGCCATCGAACAATTTTAAATTGCATGCGGTGGGAAAAAGCGCAAAACAATCCGCTCGCGGGGGTATATCGCCGAGTTCGGAGAAAAGCTGGTTGATTCGTGGAGGATTTCTCTACACCGCAAATCCGGCACAGCCATATATCGCCAACAGTTGGGTACTGGTGATCGGTAAACGTATTGCCGCCATAGGCGAACTTGGCAAAGACGAGCCGTCGAGCGATCAGACATTAAATGCCAACGGCAAATTAATTCTGCCGGGATTTGTAAATCCGCATTGGCATGAAAGCCTGGCCGCGCCTAACGACGAGCAGCCCGACGATTCCCATCTCACCCTCACACCCTACGCCCAAGGCGGCAATATCGAAGCGCTGGGTGCGATGTTTGGGTTTATTTCTGGGGTGGGTAAACGCCTTACCGCGGATGAAGCCGTGGCCATTGCGCGCTGGAGTTTGTGGACGCAACTGCGCTCCGGCACCACCGCGCTGGGCGATGTGGGTTCCGCCAATACCGCCGACGGCATGGCGCAGGCGGCGTTGGACTTGGGCATGCGCATTCGCGTCAGTCGTTGGGGCTCGGACATCATGCTGCCCGCAGGCGCTTCTACCTATAAAAAAATCGCTGACACCCAAGAGCAAATTGACGATTGGGAAGCGCTGATGGACCGTTGGAACCAGCACGCTTCAGGTCTTATCGGCGGTATGCCGTCAGTGATGGGCGCCTTCGGCAGCTCCGATGAACAACTGATCGCCATGGGCGATATAGCGGCGCGCTACCAATCCCCCTACGCCACCCACTTGGCGCCGCTGCGCAATGAAGCAGCGGCGGTGAAAGCGGTTTTTGGCCGCACGGCCATCGAGCGCTTTGATGCCCTGGGCCTGCTCACCAATCGACTGATCGCTGTGCACACCAATCACGCCACTGAGGCGGAATATCAGCGTCTGCTGGAAACCGGTGTGCATATCTGCCATTCCCCCGCTCATTACGGCATGTTGGGCGAGAGGAGCACCAGCGAAACCCGCCAGCTCGCCCGCTTCCTGCGCGATGGTGCGCCGGTTTCCTGCAGCACCGACGGCGGCATCACCTATATCGGCGGTATGCCGGAGGCCATGCGCGCCGCGCATCTCGGCCACAACGAAGCCACCAACGACAACACCACCTGCCCGCCCACCACCGCTCTGCTCACCGCCACGCGTAACGGCGCAAATGCATTGGGCTGGGGCGACAAAACCGGCTCCATCGAACCGGGCAAGCAGGCCGACTTAGTACTGGTGGATATGGACGATTGGCGCTATCGCGGCGGCAATCATCCGCTGCGCACCTTTCTGGTCAGCGGTGGCAGCCGGGATGTGAACACCGTAATGGTGGCCGGCGAAATCGTCGTGCACGAAGGGCGCAGCACCCGCTTCGACGAAGCTGAACTCTTCGACGACTACCAAAAAGCCGCGCTATCGGTGCGCGCGCGCATTCGGCCTTAGGAGATCTTATGAGTTCGCAATCCCTTCGGGCGCGCAATATCACCCTACTGCTGGCAAGCACCATGACGGTCATGGCCGGCGCCACCATTGCCCCCGCACTGCCGGCGATGGAAAAAGCGTTTGCCGCCGTCGCTCACGCGGAATTTCTGGTGAAGATGGTATTGGCGGTGCCGGGATTGATGATCGCAATAGGCGCTCCCTTGGTGGGGTTTCTCCTGGACCGCTGGCAAAAGAAAAAGCTGCTGGTCGGCGCTGTTATCGCCTATGGCATTGCCGGCGTTGCCGGTTGTTTCCTGGAAGGTTCGCTCTACGGTCTGCTAATCAGCCGGATTTTGCTCGGGCTGGCGGTGGCCGGTGTGATGGTGACCTGCACAACTTTAGTGGCGGATTATTTTCAAGGACTGGAACGCAGCCGCTATATGGGCCTGATGGCAGCCTTTGGCGGGTTTGGCGGTGTGGCGTTTGTCGCACTCGGTGGCGTGTTGGCGGAATGGCATTGGACTGCTCCTTTCGCACTTTATGGTCTCGCATTTTTCATATTGCCCGCCTTGCTGCTGTTTATTCATGAACCAAGAGCACTGGCTGTTCAAGGGCATGCGCTGCCGACTAATTTCTCTTCCCCGGGAAAATTGACGCTCCTGTGTTATGCCCTTGCGTTGGTTGAGTTGCTACTTCTGTACATGGTGCCGGTGCATTTGCCTTTTTATGCTCGGGAGCTGGACATTCACAGCGGCGTGCAGGCCGGCCTCGCTATCGCATTGATGCTGCTGGTGATGTCGACAACCTCCGTGATTTACCACCGTATTCAAGCCCGCCTGAGTTTTCCTTTGCTGCACGGCGTGGGCCTGCTGTTAGTAGCGATGGGTTACATAGTGCTGGGCGGAGTCAGCACTGCGTTTGCAGCGTTGCTGGCGCTGACCATTAGCGGTATTGGCTTTGGGTTGATGCGCCCGAACGTGGTGATCTGGCTTATGTCTGTGACACCACCGGTTCTGCGCGGGCGTGTGATGGGCGGACTGACCACCTGTTTTTTTGTCGGGCAATTTATTTGCCCGCTGCTCACTCAGCCGATTATGCAAAACGCCGGCTACGCCAATCTTTTTCAATGGACTGGTGTTTTAGTGCTGAGCATCACCGCAATTACGCTCACAGGGCGTTATGTTTACCAACAGTTTTATCGGGCCGAGCCCTTTACGAGGTAATGAATGGAACGCGCTAAGTTTTTGCTGAGTTTCCTGTTGTTGCTGTTTATAAACGCAGCACACGCGGAAAAAGGCACGCAGACAATCACCGATATTCTCGGCCGCGATGTCACGGTGGCTAAAACCATCAACGGCATTATTTTAGGTGAGAGCCGATTTATTCCGGCGCTCGGCATAGTGGTGGAAGATGCTGCGATCAGTCGCATCAAAGGCATGCAGGCAGATCTGAAACAATACGATCCAGCAACTTGGACGGTATATGCCCAACACTTCCCCGCCATCGAAAAAATCCCCTTGGTAGGCAAAGGCGAAGCATCGAGTTTCAGCGTGGAGAAAACCATCGGCCTGATGCCGGATGTGGCGATCTTCGGCATCAGCGGCCACGGTCCGTCTCCCCACGACAAGGAAATGCTCAACCAGTTAGAAGCGGCGGGTATTCCCGTGGTTTTTATCGACTTTCGCGAAGCGCCGCTGGAGCACACGCAAAAAAGTGTGCGCATCCTCGGAAAATTATT
>JBQGED010000167.1:0-1946 GCA_052039425.1 Sphingobacterium griseoflavum
CTACGCCGCTCCCGGCAGCGTGGTGGTCGCCCACCCGGCCGATATGGCAGAGCTGGAGCAATTCCACAGCGATCTCAACTTTCATCTGGGTGCTGACAATAACGCCCGCTGGCTGGATCGTCGCGAGCTGCGGGAGATCGAGCCGGATATCGCCGACCAGTTTGATCGTGCGCTGTTTCTGCCGGACGAGGCGTATCTGGATAACCGCCATTTGCTGGCGCGGCTGCTGGAAGAGATTCACGCCCTCGGCGGCGATTGTGTGCCGCATCAGCCGGTGGAATTTGCCCCGGACGCCCGCGCGGGCGGCGCGACTTTGGATGGCTTCGATTGCGTCTTCGACTGTCGCGGCATGGGTGCGCGGCAGAGCCAGAAAAATCTGCGCGGCGTGCGCGGCGAGGTGCTTTGGGTGCAAACGGACGAAGTACAGTTGCGCCACCCGGTGCGGCTAATGCACCCGCGTTACAAGCTCTACATAGTCCCGAAACCTGGCAACCGCTTTATCATCGGCGCCACCGAAATCGAGAGCCAGGACCGCTCCCCGGTGAGCGTGCAATCCATGCTGGAGCTGTGCAGCGCGCTCTACACCTTGAACCCCGCGTTTGCCGAAGCGCGTATTCTGGAACTCGACGCCAACTTGCGCCCGTCCTACTTCCACAACCTGCCGATAATTGAATATGAGCGGGTTCAACCCCACATTCCTGGGGCCAAAACGCAGAATGTGGTGCGGGTCAACGGCCTCTATCGCCACGGCTATCTGCTGGCGCCGACGCTGGTCGAGGATGTGCTGGCACGCCTGACTGAATTTACCCAACCCCTATAGGGCACTCTCTGATTTATGGTCACCATCAGCATTAACGATGAACCCCGTCAATTTCCCCAGCCGGTGCAGCTGGAAGACCTGCTACAGGACTACCGCGCGCGCAACCCGGACCTGGCTTTTGCCATAGCCGTGAACGGCGAATTTGTGCCCCGCACGCAGTACCCGCAGGTGCAACTGCAGGACGGCGATACGTTGGATATCGTCAACCCCGTGGGAGGTGGCTAATGTCGCAAGATCAACTGACATCGCAAGATAAGCTGACCCTCTACGGCGAGTCATTCAGCAGCCGTCTGCTGCTCGGCACCGCGCTTTATTCATCCCCGCAGGCGATGCTGGAATCGATTCAATCTTCGCGCTGCGAAATCGTCACCCTCGGCCTGCGCCGGCAAAATCCGAAAGATCGCGACGGCGCGCAGATCTGGGAGGCCATCAAAAGCACCGGCTGCCGCCTGCTGCCCAATACCGCCGGCTGCAAAACCGTCAAAGAAGCGGTGAATCTGGCGGAGATGTCGCGAGAGATTTTCGGTACACCTTGGATCAAGCTCGAAGTGGTCGGCGACGATTACAACCTCCAGCCCGATCCTTTCGGTTTGGTGGAGGCGGCAGAAGAATTAATTAAGCGCGGCTTCAAAGTTCTGCCCTATTGCACCGACGACTTGGTGCTTTGCCAAAAACTTTTAAGTGTCGGCTGCGAAGTGTTAATGCCCTGGGGCTCACCCATCGGCACCGGCCAGGGCCTGCTCAACAAATACAACCTGCGCACCCTGCGCGAGCGCCTGCCCAATATTCCCCTGATCGTCGACGCTGGCATAGGCGCGCCATCGCAAGCCTGCGAGGCGATGGAAATGGGTTTTGATGCCGTGCTGCTCAATACCGCCGTGGCAAAAGCGCAGCAACCGGCATTAATGGCCCAGGCGTTCGGCGGCGCCATTGACGCTGGCCGCGCCGCGTTTCTCGCCGGCCTGATGCAGAAACGTCAAACCGCCAGCCCCAGCACTCCGGTGATCGGCCAGCCGTTCTGGCATCAGCAGAACCGCCAGAAGTGACGATTTATTACCAAGTAGTGACAAACGATTAATTGAACACGCCCTATATCGATATCCAAAACGCCCGGGTTTACCAAGGT
>JBQGED010000168.1:0-2471 GCA_052039425.1 Sphingobacterium griseoflavum
ACGGGCAATTAATAAAAGATTTTGCGCAACTGCTTCAAAATCACCGGAAAGAGATGTGCTCAAAATCAGCCGGCGCGCTTCCAAAACCTCTTCTTGGAAATCACCAGGACGCCCGGTGAACTCGTGCCAGTACTTCGTCAATAACGCGCCACCATCCGCTTCATGCTGCAGCAGGTTTACCTGATTCATAAATTCGTAACCGGTGGTGCCGTCTACTTGCCAGTTGTCGGCAAGACGCTCGCCACCCGCGAGAATTTTCTCCACATAAATAGGGAAGTGCCCAGGCTTGGAGTGCTGCGGCAATAAGCGCCTGATGCGGCGCTGCAATTTGCGGCAGTAGGCGCGGGGATTGGCCAGGCCATCGATATGGTCGATGCGCAAACCATCGATAAGACCTCTCCCTATCAGCTCAAATATTTTGGAGTGCACCGCTTCAAACACTTCGTGGCGCTCCATACGCAAACCGGCGAGTTCGTTGATATCGAAAAAACGTCGCCAGTTGATGTCATCTGCAGCGGTGCGCCAGCTCGCCAAGCGGTAGTTTTGCGCTTCCAGTAACTGATGCAAACGCTCAATTTTTTCCTGAGAGTTTTCGTTTATTTGGAAATGGCCGATGGCCGCGCTGATCTGCTGTTCCAGTCGCGCGCTTGCTGCGACTTCGAGTAACTCCTTGCGCAATCCGCAAGCGGCTTCCCAGGGATTTTCCGCGTTTTCCAATTGCGCGAAGCGCTCACCCAAGCGCTTGAGATTGGCGTCGTCACAGAGGGAGAGGATCTGCTGGTAGCTCGGCGGATAAATGGGAAATTGATGGGCGAAATATTGCGCGTAAAACGCGCCGGTTTTGGTGTTGTAACGCAGTTGAATATCGCCACTGCTCAACACATCACCGTAATCACTGCCGAGAAATGGCACCAGACATTGACCTTTGAGCAAAGGGTCCGGTGAATTCCAATGAATATCAAAAAACTTGGCATAGGGGCTGCGGCGCCCCCACTCGAGCACATCCAGCCACCAGGGGTTGGCATCGCCGCCGACGGCCATATGATTAGGCACAAAATCAACAATCAAGCCCATGCGATGACGGCGCAGCTCCGCCACCAATTGCTCCAGACCCTCCTCGCCACCAAGCTCCGGATTAACGCAACTCGGATCCACTACATCGTAACCGTGGGTGGAGCCGGCGCGCGCTTTTAAAATGGGGGAGGCATAAATATGGCTGACGCCGAGGCTGGCAAAATAAGGCACCAGTAGCAGCGCCCGGGAAAAAGTGAAATCCCGGTGAAATTGCAAACGAACACTCGCCCGTATCTCCGTCATATTTCAGTTTCCTGATTAAAGCCGACAGTTGTTATTAAGGTTGTCATTAAAGTTCCACGACGCATTAGGTTACAAAAGCCTTTTTACAGCGCGACAAGAATGCTGTAGGGCGGCAGAAACCCATCGCGCTCGCTCTGATGATCCACGCGGTGGCGAAAAATCAATTTTTCGTAATTACGCGGTTCCGGGATTGCAACTGGTGAGCTGCTTAAATTCAGATCGATGCGCAACAAACTGCCATCACCCATGCGCCAACGCGCGGATATCGCCGCGTCACCTAGAACCTGTACATCCTCCGCATGAGCGCCTTGCAGCCGCGGAATAATTTCCACGTGGCGCAACTCCAACAGTTTTCGATACAGATCGCGCCATTCCATTTGCAGAGGTTGATTGCAGTTGTCGTAATCCAATACGCAGGCGCTAAAGGTTTTTGCATCGTTGGGGTCGGGAATGCGCTCGCGAATTTCGCTATCGACAAACTGAGCAAAATCGGCAAATTCATTGCGACGGCCTTCGCGCACTGCTACGGCGAGTTCATCGTGGTGGTCGGTGAAATAAAAAAACGGCTGTTCGCATGCCCATTCCTCGCCCATAAACAGCAGCGGAATCATTGGGGACAGCAATAGCAACCCGGTGGCCGCTTTCAGGGCATCGCGATTGGCTAGCAGTGGCAATCGTTCGCCAAAGGCGCGATTACCCACCTGATCGTGGTTTTGCAAAAACAACACAAACGATGTTGGTGGTAAATGCGCGCTGGGCTCGCCGCGCGCTTTGCCGTGGCGAGTGGCTTCACCTTGATAAATAAAGCCGTCTCTCAGGCAGCGGGCGAGTTTTTGCGTTGCCTCCTCGCAGAAATCCGCGTAATAGCCCTCCTTTTCATTGGTCAACAAGTGATGCAACACATTGTGGCCATCGTCATTCCACTGCGCGTCAAAACCTTGTTCAAGAAGAAATGCGCTGTTTTCTTCGTTTTCCAAAACCAGATGCAAATGCCGGTCGGACGGAACAGCTGAGCGCAGTCGCGTCGCCATTTCCACCAAAAAGTTTTTCTCTGAAATCGCATGCACAGCGTCGAATCGCAAACCATCCACACGGTAATCCAGAACCCACATAAGCGCGTTTTCGCAAAAGAAATCGCGCACTTCGGTGCGGCG
>JBQGED010000169.1:0-12206 GCA_052039425.1 Sphingobacterium griseoflavum
AGTACCCGCCGGGATCAAGCGGCCCACTACCACGTTCTCTTTCAGGCCGCGCAGCTCGTCGAGCTTGCCGGTTACCGCAGCTTCCGTCAGCACTCGGGTTGTCTCCTGGAAGGATGCCGCAGAGATAAAAGATTCCGTTGCTAGCGATGCCTTGGTAATACCCAGCAACTGACGCTCGTATTGCGCTGGCTGACGGTCTTCGGAGCGCAGCTTTTCATTCGCTTCCAGCACCCGAACGTATTCCACCTGCTCGCCTTTGACGAATTCAGAATCCCCCATTTCCATGATGTCAACTTTGCGCAGCATCTGACGCACGATCACTTCGATGTGTTTATCGTTGATCTTCACACCTTGCAGACGGTAAACATCCTGAATTTCGTTGGTAATGTAAGCCGCCAGCGCCTCAACACCCTGCAGACGCAGAATGTCATGGGGATTGGCTGGACCGTCAGATACCACTTCCCCTTTGGCCACCATCTCACCTTCGAACACAGTCAGCTGACGGTGTTTGGGGATGAGCACTTCGTAGTAGCTGGAACCATCGGGCAGCAATTCACCATTGGCTGGCGTAATAATCAGACGGCGCTTACCTTTGGTCTCCTTACCGACGGAGATGGATCCAGAGACCTCTGCCAGAATGGCAGGTTCTTTGGGTTTGCGCGCTTCAAACAGGTCGGCCACCCGCGGCAGACCACCGGTGATATCGCGAGTTTTGGACCCTTCCTGCGGAATACGCGCGATTACGTCACCAATCGCCACCATGTCGCCATCGTTCAAACTCAAGATAGCGCCGGCCGGCAGCATGTAGTGTGCTGGCTGATTAGTGTTGGCCAGCATCAGCTCTTTGCCGTGCGCATCCACCAGTGTTACTGCAGGTTTGAGGTCCTTACCAGCGGAGGGTCGCTCGGCTGGATCCATGACTTCGATAGAGGAAAGACCAGTGATTTCGTCCGTTTGACGGCGGATGGACAGACCATCTTCCATACCAGAGAAATTCACACGACCAGCAACCTCAGTAATGATCGGGTGGGTGTGCGGATCCCATTTGGCAACCGTGGCCCCGCCTTTAACTTCCTGTCCATCTTTGACGGAAATAACAGCACCGTAAGGAATTTTGTAACGCTCGCGCTCGCGGCCTGCGGCATCTGCAACCGCCAATTCACCGGAACGAGAGACCGCAACCAAGTGGCCGTCTTCGCGTTTTACGACTTTGACGTTGAGCAGACGAATCGTGCCGTCCTGCTTGACCTGAATACTGTCGGCCAAAGAAGTTCGGCTCGCCGCACCACCGATGTGGAACGTACGCATGGTCAACTGAGTACCCGGCTCACCGATGGACTGAGCAGCGATAACACCGATGGCCTCGCCGACATTCACGCGGTGACCGCGCGCCAGATCACGGCCGTAACACTGGGCACAAATACCGTAGCGAACTTCGCAGGTAATCGCCGAGCGCACACAGACTTCGTCGATACCCATTCCTTCAACACGCTCAACCCACTTCTCGTCGATCATGGTGCCGGCAGGTACCAGAATCTCGTCAGAGCCCGGACGCATAACGTCGCGCGCAACCACTCGACCCAGAATGCGATCGCCGAGGGATTCGATTACGTCACCGCCTTCAATAACCGGCGACATGGACAGGCCCTGATCGGTACCACAATCCACTTGAGTAATCACCACGTCCTGAGCAACGTCCACCAAACGGCGGGTCAGGTATCCGGAGTTCGCTGTTTTCAACGCCGTATCCGCCAGACCTTTACGCGCACCGTGGGTTGAAATGAAGTACTGCAGAACGTTCAGACCTTCGCGGAAGTTTGCAGTGATCGGCGTTTCGATAATCGAGCCATCCGGACGCGCCATCAGGCCGCGCATACCAGCCAACTGACGAATCTGCGCCGGTGAGCCCCGCGCGCCCGAGTCGGCATACATAAAGACGGAGTTGAAGGAGTCTTGCTTCTCCTCTTTGCCTTCACGACTGGTGACTTTCTCTTTCGAAATACCTTCCATCATCGACTTGGCGACCACGTCGTTGGCGCGGGACCATATATCGATAACTTTGTTGTACTTCTCGCCCTGTGTTACCAGACCGGAAGAGTACTGGGATTCGATTTCTTTCACTTCGGCTTCAGCGCGATTAATGATTTCGACTTTATCCGCCGGAATTTCAAAGTCGTTAACCCCGATGGAAGAACCGGATTTGGTACTGAAGTCGTAACCCATATACATGAGCCGGTCAGCAAAAATAACCGTCGCCTTCAGGCCCACTACGCGGTAGCAGAAGTTAATCGAGGCAGAAATCGCCTTTTTCACCATGGGGCGGTTGATCATTTCGAAAGGCATGCCCTCCGGAACAATCTCCCACAACAATACGCGACCGACGGTGGTTTTCACCAAGTAGGTTCTTTCTTCGCGCTCACCATCTTCGCGCAGGGATACTTCGCGGATACGCGCCTGAATGCGCGCCTGCAGATCCACACTTTTCGAATAGAACGCACGGCTGACTTCTTTCGCGTCAGAGAAGACCATGCCCTCGCCCTTCGCGTTGATGCGCTCTCGCGTCATCCAGTACAGACCGAGAACCACGTCCTGTGAAGGCACGATGATCGGCTCGCCGGATGCAGGCGACAGAATGTTGTTAGTGGACATCATCAGTGCGCGGGCTTCCAACTGCGCTTCGATGGTCAAAGGTACGTGTACAGCCATCTGGTCACCGTCGAAGTCCGCGTTATACGCAGCACAGACCAGCGGGTGCAGCTGAATGGCCTTACCTTCGATCAGCACTGGCTCAAACGCCTGGATACCCAAACGGTGCAGGGTCGGTGCGCGGTTCAGCAACACGGGGTGCTCGCGGATCACTTCGTCGAGGATGTCCCATACCACCGGCTCTTCGCGCTCGACCATTTTCTTGGCCGCTTTGATGGTGGTGGCCAGGCCGCGCAATTCCAACTTGCTGAAAATAAACGGCTTGAACAGCTCGAGGGCCATTTTTTTAGGCAGGCCGCACTGGTGCAGACGCAGGGTCGGACCGGTCACGATTACGGAACGGCCGGAGTAGTCAACGCGTTTACCCAGCAGGTTCTGACGGAAGCGACCCTGCTTACCTTTGATCATGTCGGCCAGGGATTTCAGCGGGCGCTTGTTGGAGCCAGTGATGGCTCGGCCGCGACGGCCGTTATCCAACAGGGCGTCAACCGCTTCCTGCAACATGCGCTTTTCGTTGCGCACGATAATGTCCGGTGCATTCAAGTCGAGCAGGCGCTTCAGACGGTTGTTACGATTGATCACGCGGCGATACAGATCGTTCAGATCCGAAGTCGCGAAGCGACCGCCGTCGAGCGGCACAAGCGGACGCAAATCCGGCGGCAACACGGGCAGTGCTTCCAATACCATCCACTCCGGCTTGTTGCCGGACTGCAGGAAGGCTTCGATCAATTTCAAGCGCTTGGAGAGCTTCTTGATTTTGGTTTCGGAATTAGTTTCCGGGATTTCCTCGCGCAGCTTCTGCGCTTCGGCATCCAGGTCCAAGTCGCGCATCAGCGCTTGAATGGCTTCCGCACCCATCTTGGCTTCGAACTCATCGCCGAACTCTTCCATGGCTTCGAAGTACTGCTCGTCGGTCAGCAATTGGCCGCGCTCGAGCGTGGTCATGCCGGGATCAACAACGACGTAGGATTCGAAATAGAGCACTCGTTCAATGCTGCGCAGAGTCATGTCCAACAACAAACCGATACGGCTCGGCAGGGACTTCAAAAACCAGATATGGGCAACGGGGCTCGCCAGTTCGATGTGACCCATGCGGTCGCGACGAACTTTCGCCAACGTAACTTCCACACCACATTTTTCACAGATGATGCCGCGGTGCTTCATGCGTTTGTACTTGCCGCACAAACATTCGTAATCCTTTACAGGGCCAAAGATTTTGGCGCAGAACAGACCTTCCCGCTCCGGTTTAAAAGTGCGGTAGTTGATGGTTTCCGGCTTCTTCACTTCGCCGAAAGACCACGACCGGATCATGTCAGGTGATGCCAGGCCAATGCGAATGCCATCAAACTCGTCGGGCTGGCCCTGGTTTTTCAGTAGATTCAATATGTCTTTCAAGATCTTGCCTCCAGTGGGTGCAGTGCACAGTGGGCGCCGACTGGCGGCCCACCACCCTTAATGACCAAATCGCTTATTTGTCGTGTTCCAGCTCGATGTTGATGCCGAGTGAACGGATTTCCTTCACCAATACGTTGAAGGATTCCGGCATACCAGGCTCCATGCGGTGGTCGCCATCGACGATGTTTTTGTACATCTTGGTACGGCCGGCCACGTCGTCGGATTTGACGGTGAGCATTTCCTGCAGCGTGTAAGCTGCGCCGTATGCCTCCAGGGCCCACACCTCCATCTCTCCGAAACGCTGACCACCGAACTGCGCCTTACCACCCAACGGCTGCTGAGTAACGAGGCTGTAGGAACCGGTGGAACGGGCGTGCATCTTGTCGTCCACCAAGTGGTTCAACTTGAGCATGTACATGTAACCGACCGTGACCGGACGCTGGAAGGCGTCGCCGGTACGGCCGTCGAACAGCGTCATCTGGCCGGATTCCGGCAGATCCGCCAGGCGCAGCAACGCCTTGATTTCCGCTTCCTGGGCGCCATCGAATACCGGCGTGGCCATAGGTACACCGGCGCACAGGTTGCGCGACATTTCGATCAGCTCGGCATCGCTCATGCTGTCCAAATGGGTTTTGGCTTTGGAGTTGCCCGTGCGGTTGTACACCTGCTCAAGGAAATCCCTAACTTCGGCAACCGCGCGCTGCTCTTTCAACATGCGCTCGATCTTCTGACCCAGACCTTTGGCCGCGAGACCGAGGTGAGTTTCGAGAATCTGACCCACGTTCATTCGCGACGGTACACCCAGCGGGTTCAGAACTATGTCCACCGGCTCGCCATGCTCGTCATGCGGCATGTCTTCGATGGGCATGATCACGGAGATAACACCCTTGTTACCGTGCCGTCCGGCCATTTTGTCACCAGGCTGGATACGGCGCTTAACGGCCAGATAGACCTTGACGATTTTCAGTACGCCTGGCGCGAGGTCGTCGCCAGTAGCCAGCTTGCGTTTCTTGTCTTCAAAACGCTCATCGAGCTCTTTACGACGCTCAGCCAACTGAGCTTCAGCTTTTTCCAGCTGCTCGTTGAGCGTCTCTTCCGCCATGCGGATTTTGAACCAATCCTTTTTATCGGTCTCGGCCAACAGATCTGCAGTGATTTCCGTACCCTTTTTCAGGCCCTTGCCACCAACTGCTTTTTGGCCGATCAAAGCCGCGCTCAGACGTTCAAAGGTGGCTGCTTCAACGATGCGGTACTCTTCGTTCAAGTCTTTGCGGACTTTATCTAACTGGATTTTTTCGATTTCCAGTGAACGTTGATCTTTTTCAAGACCATCGCGGGTGAATACCTGGACGTCGATAACGGTACCGCGAGTAGAAGTCGGTACACGCAGTGAGGTGTCTTTAACGTCAGAGGCCTTCTCGCCGAAGATCGCGCGCAGCAGTTTTTCTTCCGGGGTCAGCTGGGTTTCGCCTTTCGGGGTCACTTTACCAACCAGGATATCGCCAGGACCTACTTCCGCACCTATATAAACGATGCCGGATTCATCCAGTTTCGCCAGAGCGCCTTCACCGACGTTGGGAATATCCGCGGTGATTTCCTCAGAACCCAATTTCGTATCGCGGGCGATACAGGTGAGTTCTTGGATATGGATGGTGGTAAAGCGATCTTCCTGCACCACGCGTTCGGAGACCAGAATCGAGTCTTCGAAGTTGTAGCCGTTCCAGGGCATGAAGGCGATGCGCATGTTTTGACCTAGCGCCAATTCGCCCAGATCCACTGATGGACCATCGGCCAGAATGTCACCGCGGGCGATAGCATCGCCGATGCGGACAATCGGCCGCTGGTTGATACAGGTGTTCTGGTTGGAACGGGTGTATTTAGTCAGGTTGTAGATATCCACACCTGCTTCACCGGCTACAACTTCATCATTCGCAACCCGGATAACGATGCGCGCCGCATCCACGCGTTCGACCACACCACCACGTTTTGCGACAACGCAAACGCCTGAGTCGGAAGCGACGTGGCGCTCCATACCGGTTCCCACCAGGGGTTTCTCCGCACGCAGTGTCGGCACTGCCTGACGTTGCATGTTGGAACCCATAAGAGCGCGGTTCGCGTCATCGTGCTCAAGGAATGGAATCAACGATGCAGCCACGGACACCACTTGGCGCGGCGATACGTCCATGTACTGCACTTCTTCGGGAGACTTCAAAGTGAATTCGTTCTGATAACGCACGGAAACCAGATCGTCCTCCAAACGGCCTTCACTATCGAGCTTGGCGGAAGCCTGGGCAATGACGAACTGCGATTCATTAATTGCGGACAGATATTCGATTTGATTCGTTACTTTTCGGTCGACCACTTTGCGCACCGGGCTTTCGAGGAAGCCGTAGTGGTTGGTGCGGGCATAGGTCGCCAGCGAGTTGATCAGACCGATGTTCGGACCTTCAGGTGTCTCAATTGGACATACGCGGCCGTAGTGCGTCGGATGCACGTCGCGCACTTCGAAACCGGCGCGCTCGCGGGTCAAACCACCTGGGCCCAACGCCGACACACGACGCTTATGCGTGATCTCGGAAAGAGGATTGTTCTGGTCCATGAACTGCGACAACTGGCTGGATCCAAAAAATTCCTTCACGGCAGCTGCGACCGGCTTGGCATTCACCAGATCCTGCGGCATCAAGCCTTCGCTCTCCGCCATGGACAGGCGCTCTTTCACAGCACGCTCTACACGGACCAGACCTACGCGGAATTGGTTTTCCGCCATCTCGCCCACCGAGCGTACACGGCGGTTGCCCAAGTGATCGATGTCATCCACGGTGCCTTTACCATTGCGGATATCGATCAAGGTCTTGATAACGTCGACTATGTCTTCATTGGACAAAGTACCCTCGCCGGTCTCCGCATCACGTCCCAGACGACGATTGAACTTCATACGACCGACCGCCGACAGATCGTAGCGCTCATGACTAAAGAACAGATTCTGGAACAGTGTTTCAGCTGACTCTTTGGTCGGGGGCTCCCCTGGGCGCATCATGCGGTAGATTTCCACCAACGCTTCCAGCTGGGTACGCGACGGATCAATACGCAAGGTTTCAGCGATAAACGGACCGCAGTCCAATTCGTTGGTATAAATCGTTTGAATTTCGGTAATGCCGGCCTTGAGGAAAGTCTTGAGAGTGTCTTCGCTGATCTCAGTATTACACTCGAGCAGAACTTCACCGGTATTCGGGTCGATAATGTCTTTTGCAAGCGCACGACCCAGCAGATATTCCCGCGGAACCGACAGCTCTTTCACACCAGCCTTTTCCATCTGACGAATGTGTCGCGCGGTGATACGGCGACCATCTTCGACGATAACATTGCCATTTTCATCGGTGATGGTGAACGAAGCTACGTCACCACGCAGACGCGCTGGAACCAGTTCGAGTTTGACCGTTTTGTCATCAACCAGACGGTATTTGTTGGTCTCGAAAAACATTCCCAGGATTTCCTCGGAACGATAACCGAGAGCGCGCAGCAAAATAGTAACCGGCAGCTTGCGGCGACGGTCAATACGCACGTATACCAGATCTTTAGGATCGAATTCGAAATCCAACCAGGAACCGCGGTAGGGAATAATGCGTGCGGAGTACAGCAATTTTCCTGAAGAGTGGGTTTTGCCTTTATCGTGTTCGAAAAATACGCCCGGAGAACGATGAAGCTGGGAAACAATTACACGTTCGGTGCCATTAATCACAAATGTACCGTTGTCAGTCATGAGCGGAATTTCACCCATGTAGACTTCTTGCTCTTTAATATCTTTAATCGTCTTGGTGGACGATTCTTTGTCATAAATTATCAAGCGCACTTTAACGCGCAGAGGCACTGCATAAGTCGCACCGCGCAGCACACATTCATTGACATCAAAAACAGCCTTACCCAAGGTATAACTGACATATTCCAAAGCCGCATTGCCGGAATAACTTACGATGGGAAATACTGACTTGAAAGCCGCGTGCAATCCCATATCAAGTCTTTTATTGGGAGCGACGTCAGCCTGAGTGAATTTTCGGTAGGAATCCAATTGAATTGCCAGGAGATAAGGCACGTGCATCACAGTGGGCAGCTTGCCAAAATCCTTGCGGATACGTTTTTTCTCAGTGTACGAGTAAGCCATCAGTATTCCTCAGCTTGTTCACGGGGCATTGTCCGGGTAAGACGTTGGAAGTGGCGAACTTCCAGATTCCGTGGTTATGACACGGGTAAATCAACTACTCGACCGTAAATTGAACACCACATCGGCCAGCATGGCCGTAAACAGAAAAAGGCCAGCAGGTGTATACACCTGCCAGCCCCTCGCCAAATTAAAATTTGGCATTAAGTAGAACCAACTTATTTCAACTCGACAGTAGCGCCGGCTTCTTCCAGTTGTTTCTTGGCATCTTCCGCTTCTGCTTTGGAAGCTGCTTCTTTCAAAGTTTTCGGTGCGCCGTCAACCAGGTCTTTGGCTTCTTTCAAGCCCAGGCCGGTCAGAGCACGTACCACTTTGATCACGTTGACTTTCTTCTCACCTGAATCTTTCAGGATGATGTCAAACTCAGTTTTTTCTTCTGCTACAGGAGCAGCAGCGGCAGGAGCAGCAGCTACAGCTACAGCTGCAGCGGCAGAAACGCCGAATTTGTCTTCCATAGCCTTAACCAGTTCAACAACGTCCATAACGGACATTTCGGCGATTGCATTCAAAATATCTTCTTTAGACAGAGCCATTACTCAATCTCCAGATCATTAAATAAAAGTTTTACGTTCAAGCTGCCTGTCGTAAACGATCAGGCGGCGTCCTGTTTTTGATCGCGCACAGCTGCGACAACGCGGGTAATTTTGCTCGGTACTTCGTTGAGCGTGCGAGCGAGCTTGGTGACTGGAGCGATCATGACGCTCATCAGCATTGCCAATGCCTGATCGCGAGTCGGCAGAGTTGCCAGGGCATCAATTTGCGATGCCGGAAGCATTTTGCCGCCTACTGCCAGCGCTTTGATTTCAAATTTTTCGTTTTCTTTGGCGAAATCTTTGAACAGACGGGCCGCTGCACCTGGATCTTCCATGGAAAATCCAAAAATGCTCGGGCCTTTCAAAGCCTCTTTAACACACTCGAACTCTGTGCCATCAAAAGCGCGACGGGCCAACGTGTTGCGCACTACCTGCAACCGTACATTGTTCTGTCGCGCCAATTTGCGCAAAGCGTCCATTTTGTTTACCGTCACACCACGTGCGTCGGCAATTACCAGTGACAACGCGTTGACCGCAGTCTCGTTAACATCAGCGACGATCGCTACTTTGTCTTCGAGTCTAATAGCCACAATAACTATCTCCTGGACTTGATGATCGGATAACCCGGCCAACCGCGCCGGCTCATCCAGTTTCGGTGATCACTTCCAGTTAAAAACTGAGCAGGGTCACACCGTCTGCGTAGGATCGGAATTTGCCAATGCAAAAATGCGCTGGCGAATTTACCGGATTAAATCACCACTTGCGCGGTGACTCCTACGGTCTTTGACAGTCCGGCAAATGCCGGACCCCAAAGCCTGTTTCTCCCTTAGATTTCCAGGGAGGATAAATCGAGATTCAAACCTGGGCCCATAGTGGTGCTCAGGGAAACCTTCTTCAGGTAAACACCTTTGGAAGTAGCAGGTTTGATTTTTTTCAGATCCGCAATCAATGCTTCAAGGTTTTCTTTGATCGCTTTTGTTTCGAAAGAAACCTTGCCGATACCACCGTGGATAATGCCACCTTTGTCAGCACGAAAACGTACCTGACCGGCTTTGGCATTTTTCACAGCAGTGACCACATCTGGAGTAACGGTGCCAGTTTTCGGGTTCGGCATAAGGCCGCGCGGGCCGAGCACCTGGCCGAGTTGACCAACCACACGCATGGCGGCAGGGTCAGCGATCACAACATCGAAATCCATCATGCCGCCTTTAATTTGCTCGGACAGATCTTCCATACCGACAAATTCTGCACCCGCTGCTTTGGCAGCTTCCGCATTGGCGCCCTGGGTGAAAACAGCAACGCGCACGCTTTTTCCAGTGCCGTGTGGCAGCGTCGTGGCACCGCGCACAGACTGGTCGGATTTACGCGGATCAATGCCCAGATTAATTGCAACATCGACTGTTTCGGCGAATTTAACTTTCGACAGCTCTTTTAACAGCGCAACAGCTTCTTCAATGCCGTACTGTTTGGTGGAATCCACTTTTTCGCGGATCGCCTTTTGACGTTTGGATAACTTTGCCATCTTACAGACCCTCGACTTCCAGACCCATTGAACGAGCAGAACCAGCGATGGTTCTAACAGCCGCATCCATATCCGCAGCAGTCAGATCTGGCGCTTTGGCTTTGGCAATATCTTCCAGCTGAGCGCGGGTGACTTTGCCAACTTTTTCAGTATTGGGGCGTCCGCTACCAGACTTGATGCCCGCCGCTTTTTTCAGCAGGTGGGTAGCTGGAGGGGTTTTCATAGTGAATGTAAAACTGCGATCGCTGTATACGCTGATCACGACTGGAACAGGCGAACCTGGCTCCAAGCCCTGAGTTTGAGCGTTGAACGCTTTACAGAATTCCATAATGTTCACACCGCGCTGACCCAATGCAGGACCAACTGGTGGACTCGGGTTTGCTTGACCCGCTTTTACTTGTAACTTAACGTAAGCTTCAATTTTCTTTGCCATGATGAATACCTATCCTCTTTCAGAATGGGTGTTAACGCCTCCTGGTGGCGGCAAACCACCAATCGCCGGCTCCCCCTCTGCATGACACGACCGGCCTGCAGAGACGCAAAAACCTCCCCTGACATAACTGCCAGCGAAGGTTTAATTTGTCATGTTGCCTGCTTAAATCAGCTCTTTTCCACCTGACTGAATTCGAGCTCAACCGGGGTTGAGCGGCCAAATATCAGCACCGCAACACGCAGTCTGTTCTTCTCGTAATTGACTTCCTCGACAACGCCATTGAAATCGTTGAACGGGCCGTCGATCACACGAACCATTTCGCCTGGTTCAAATAATGTCTTCGGTTTCGGCTTATCAGCGGAATCATCTACACGCTGCAGAATTGCCTGAGCCTCTTTTTCAGTAATGGGTGCCGGCTTGTCTGCTTTACCGCCGATAAAACCCATAACGCGCGGGGTTTCTTTCACCAAGTGCCACGTGTCATCATTCAACTCCATTTGTACCAGCACGTAGCCCGGAAAGAATTTGCGCTCGGATTTACGCTTTTGGCCGCCGCGCATTTCCACAACCTCTTCAGTTGGCACTAATACATCGCCGAAAAGGTCCTGCATGTTATGTAGCTCAATGCGTTCTTTCAATGCAGACGCGACTTTTTTTTCATAGCCGGAGTATGCATGTACAACGTACCAACGTTTCGCCATGTTCTCTCCTAGCCGATAACAAGTTTAGCAAGCTGGCCGATTGCCCAATCCAGTATCCAGAGAATGATCGCCGTGATTACCACAACCACCACCACCAGCAATGTTGTCTGATTAGTTTCCGCGTTAGTCGGCCATACAACTTTACGAACTTCTGTCTGCGCCTCTTTGAACAGCGTCCAAAAAGCGAAGCCTTTTGAGGTATTGAAGGCAATGAAGCAACAGACGCCAGCCAATACTACCAACGCAAGAACGCGATACAGCAGCTTGATTTCTTCTGCGTAGAAACTGTTGGCAAACACACCTGCGCCGATCAGCAGAAAAACAACCAGCCATTTGAAGCCGTCAAAGCGGTATTCACCTGGTTCAACTTTTGTATTCATGCATTGACCAACAAAACTTATCGAAAAATGGCAGGCCAGGAGGGACTCGAACCCCCGACATTCGGTTTTGGAGACCGACGCTCTACCAACTGAACTACTGGCCTGTATTACTTCCGTGCTCTTGCAATAGAAAAAGGTTGGCTCGCGGAGAGCCAACCTTCATCTTCTTTTTACTTGTGACTCGATGATTTTGGCAACGACGCCGGCACCAACGGTACGGCCGCCTTCGCGAATCGCAAAACGCAGACCTTCGTCCATTGCAATCGGTGCAATCAGCGTAACGGTCATCTGGATGTTGTCACCCGGCATAACCATCTCTA
>JBQGED010000170.1:0-2017 GCA_052039425.1 Sphingobacterium griseoflavum
TCTCCAACAGTCGGCTAACGGTACGCTGAAACTCGAAGCTCAAGCGGCCATCGACATAAAGGGCGGGAATAGCATCAGCGGCGGACAGCACCAGCTTGACCCGCCGGTCGTAGAACTCATCCACCATATATATGAAGCGACGGGCCTGATCATCATTCTTCCCGTTAAACTGCGGCACGCCAGATACCAGCACGGCGTGATACTCCTTGGCCAACACTATGTAGTCGTTTTGCGACCGGGGACCATCACAGAGGGCGCTGAAATCGAACCAGACGATGTCATCCGCCTCATAGCGAGCGTTGATATTGCGGCCCTCGACCTCAAGGGTGACATTCTGGTGAATGGTACTGCTATCCGGTACGAGCCGGTGAAAACACGCGGACAATGCCTGTTCCGCCGTCTCATTTAACGGCGTGTAGAACAAGTCGGCTTTGACCAGGGCCCGCAGGCGGTAGTCAACCCCGCCGTCCACATTGAGTACATCCAAATACGCATTGAGTAAATGGATGGCCGGTATAAACCGCTCCCTCTGCAACCCGTTTTTATAAAGTCCATCCGGTTGAATATTGGAAGTCGCCACCAAAGTCACACCGCGGGAAAAAAGGGCCTTTAGCAGATTGGCGAGAATCATAGCGTCCGTAATGTCCGCCACGAAAAACTCGTCGAAACAAATCACCCGCGTTTCCGCAGCAAGAATATCCGCCACTTTATCCAAAGGATTTTTTTCGCCTTTTTGCGCGGTTAATTCGGCGTGCACCCGGCGCATAAAACGATGGAAATGCGTGCGCATTTTTTGCGGAAATGGCAGCGTCTCAAAAAACAGATCCATGATGTACGTCTTGCCACGGCCCACTCCACCCCAAAGATAAACCCCTTTCGGTGGTTCGATTTTTCGCTGCCAAGGCGACCATCTGGATAGCAACGAGCGTCGCCTGCTGTGATGCGCCACCAGCTCATCGAACAATTGTTGCAGTCGTTCAACCGCGCGGCGCTGGGCCTTATCTTCGAGAAAACCGTCTTTTTGCAAGTCGCGCTGATAACGAGCGAGAGGGGTATCGAGCATGGGTATTCCAGTCTTGGCGGAGCCGAAAACGCTGTATGGAGCGGGCGCGTACTTTAACTTGCACCTATAACCAGGCGCAATTTCCACTGGCTTTCATCGCGCAACTTGGCCTGACTCGGGGTATCATTAACAGGCTGGTTTTGGCGCTCGTCTGCCCTTTGTCTTTAAAGACGCAGAGATCTGGCGAGCGCCGACAAATCAGCACTTTGCGCGCCACTTAATGTCTATTTTTTCCCCGTAAGGAGAGTTCTGTGTATTCCCTAGAAAGCCTGTTTATTGTCGGGTTTGTCATGTTGGTTGTGGGTGCCGTAGCAGGTGTATTTGCAGGGCGCGCTTGGATTGCTCCCGAGCAGACCAAAGAGATCGAACAGAAACTCTCCGACGCCAAACGCGAACTCGAAAGCTATCAGCAGGATGTGGCGCAACATTTCAGCGAAACAGCCCAAAAAGTGCGCGAGCTGACGCAAAGCTATAAAGAACTGCACGAGCATCTGGCGCTCGGCGCCATGCAACTCACCAATACCGAAATAGGCCGCCAATTGTTCGCCGCCGGCGACGGCGAGGTCAGCGAAAAAACGCTGCATCAGGTTCCCATCGAGCCTCCGCGCGATTGGGCACCGAAGATTCCCGGCAGCCATGGCATGTTGAGCGAAGAATTCGGCTTGAAGGACGAAGAAGATGAGGCATTGCGGCTGATTGATGGCGCCCCAACTTCGGCGAAGCAAAAAACTTGATCCCGACGGGCGACCACCCCAAGAGAGCTCTTTATGTGGGCAAAAGTGTTCGACTACATTCGCTGGCCGGCAGTCTTTGGACTGCTGGCAGCGCTAACCGTCCTGCAGCTTTTCCCCGAGCTTAATCCGCGCAATACAGTGGTTTCTCCCAACCATCCTTCTTTTACCGTGGGCAACACCCACTATGAGCCCGGCGTCACCTCCTACGCCGAAGCGGTAA
>JBQGED010000171.1:0-2608 GCA_052039425.1 Sphingobacterium griseoflavum
TTTGTTGATGTAGCCGGTTAAAGCGCAGGCGATAACCGACGGCGAGTTTTACCTTGGCGGACTCACAGGCTGCGATCATGCGTTTCGCCTCCGCCACATTGGTGGCAATCGGTTTTTCCACGATGACGTGTTTTCCCGCCTGCGCTGCACGCACGGTAAATTCCGCATGCATGCTGTTGGGCAGGCAGATATAAACTGCATCTACATCGTCGCAGTCCTTGATCCGATCAAAGTCCGCGTAGGTAAAAACATGGTCATCCTTGATGTTCCATTGTTTTTGCCAGGGGGAAATTTTCTCCGCAGTTCCTGTGACTATCGCAGTGAGTTGCCAGTACTCAGATTGCGCCAATCCGACTGCTACGCAGTCCGTGGCGTAATGGCCGAGGCCTACCAACGCTAAACCGAGTTTTTGTTTGTGTTGCATTGGACGCGATCTCAGATTCAGATAATGGCTATTTTCCTTGCCCTGGCGCATGGGGAAATTCCCTGCTCATATATTCCTCCAGGCTGCCTTGCGGCTTTTCCAATCCGGCGGGAATCGGGCGCCCGGAATGGGTCTGAAAATACAGCACACAGGCGTCGCGCCACCATTGCGCTTCCTTTTTCTGAATATTCAACGCCATCTGTACCTGATGGAATATTTGCGGGGCGATTTTGCCTTGCAGGCTGTCCCAGGTATCGGCCATGGTGTGGACATCTGCTGCGCCCTGGTAATAGCGATACACAAGTTCATCCCACAGCGGCCGGCCCGAGCGGGTTTTGTGATCCCAGCTGACATGGTGAAACCAGAGGAGTAATTCTTCCGGCACCTTTTCCACGGAACCAAATACATCCCGCACCGGTGGAAAATACTGCTCCACCGCGTTGACGCCGCTGGCTGAGCGGTCAAAGCCGATGCCGTCTTTGCCGGCGCGGTGATAATAAACAGAAGTCCAGTCGTCTCGCCCAAGGTCTTTCACCCAGGGGCCGGGGCCGTAGTGATGTCCCTCCGCCATAATGTGATGCAGGCCGAGGGGCGTCATATAGTTCACGGTGATTTCCCGCGAAGCCATCATCATATCGGTGACTTTCTGGCCCACTTCCGCGTCATTGCTCAGGGTCATGCGCACCCACTCTTCGGCGATGTCCCTAGCCGACAGCTGGTGGTCCCAGGCGAGACGGCCGAACACGTACCAGTTGGACTGAAGCATCACGTGGCCAGTCCAATTGCGATCCGTGCCGATATTGGTCACGCCCGCGATGCCGGAAATCCCGTTATCAAATAAAGAGCCGTCAATCACTTTGGCCACGGTGGAACCTTGGCCGCGAGCGAAAGTGTCGGCGTCGAGCACTTCCTTATACATGGTGCCGAGATAAACCAAATGCGTGCTGAAACCCAGGTATTCCATGGTGATCTGGAATTCCATCATCAAGGATGTTTTGGGGGTGGCGCCGAAGAGCGGGCTGAAGGGTTCCCGTGGTTGGAAATCGATGGGTCCATTTTTCACCTGGATCAACACGTTGTGTTGGAATTGGCCGTCCAGCGGCTGAAATTCCGAATAGGCCTGCTTGGAGCGCTCCTCATTTTTTTCGTTGGCGTAAACGAACGCGCGCCACATCACTGTGCCGCCGTGAGGCGCCAGGGCGTCCGCCAGCATATTGGCCCCTTGGGCGTGACTGCGACCGAAATCACCTGGGCCTGGCTGGCCTTCGGAATTGGCTTTCACCAAAAATCCGCCGAAATCCGGAATGCGCTGGTAAATCTCCGCAACTTTATCGCGCCACCATGCCTGTACTTGTGGATCCAGCGGATCCGACGTCTTTAGCCCGCCGATCAATTGCGGCGAACTGAATTTGATCGACAAATAAACCTTGATGCCATAGGGGCGGAAAATATTGGCGAGCGTTTCGACTTTTTCCAGATAGTGCGGCGTCAGTATGAGTGGATCGGCATTCACGTTGTTCAATACAGTGCCGTTGATGCCAATGGAGGCGTTGGCGCGGGCGTAGTCGTGGTAACGCTGCTCTTGATAGTCCGGCAGCTTGTGCCAGTCCCAAATAGATTGGCCCGCGTAGCCGCGTTCTACATGGCGATCCAGGTTGTCCCAGTGATTCAGTACCCGCAGATCGATTTTAGGTGCGGATTTCAGACCCAGATTGTCGATTGTTTGGTGTGTCTGCAGCAGGCGCAGAAAATGAAAGGTGCCGTAGAGGGTGCCAATTTCCGTGTTGCCCGCGATAACGATGGCCTGCTTGCCGGCGATGCGCTGGCTGCGGATCAAATAGCCTTCTTGGCCCACATCAGCCAGCTCGTTCGCTAAGGCTGCTTGCGCAATGTGTGGGGACTTGCCCGGCGTACCAATAATCAACTGGCGGTTGGCGGGGCGGATTGATTCGGTTACCGGTTTGCCGAGCAGACTCGTCAGAGCGTGGCGTAATTCCTGGCGAATAATGGCATTGGTTGCTCCACTTTCGGGAAGCAGCAGGGACTGCAGCTGTTTGTGATAGCGTTTGGCGAGTTTCGGGTCTTGAATCGGCTCATAACCTAACCAGAGGCGATAACCGTCGTTTGCGTCGAAGTGGAATTGCGCCAAGGCGGGGGGGGTTGCGAATAGGAAAGTAAGGAGTA
>JBQGED010000172.1:0-17177 GCA_052039425.1 Sphingobacterium griseoflavum
ACAGTTCCGCCGATACGTCCAGCAAATCCAGCACTGGTGTCCCAACATTACCGCCCACTTTTACCGCAACGCCCGCAGCTTTGGCCATTTCGCCAACCAGAGTGGTAACCGTTGTTTTGCCATTGGAGCCGGTGATGGCAACGATGGGAGCACGCGCTTCGCGCACAAACAATTCGATATCGCCGATCACCGACACATCATCGGCAATCGCTGCAGCGATGGCGGGATGTTTGCGCGGTACGCCGGGACTCAAAATAATTTCGCTGATGCCGTGCCATGCTGAGTAATCGAAATCGCCAGTAATCAAACGCGCTGCGGGAAATTCCTTGCGAAAACGCTCGACGCTCTCCGCTTTGGGGGCTTGATCGGCCACCACAAAGGCGCGCCCCTGACGACTCAGGTAACGGGCGACGGAAAACCCCGTCACTCCCAACCCGACGATCAGTGCTATGCGATTGGTAGCAATCAGCGTAGACATTTTTTTATCTCAGTTTTAGGGTCGCCAGACCCACCAGGACCAACATAACGGTGATGATCCAGAATCGCACAATAACCCGCGGCTCCGGCCAGCCTTTCAATTCAAAATGGTGATGCAATGGCGCCATACGAAAAATGCGCCGCCCCGTCAGTTTGAACGAGGCCACTTGCAAAATAACGGAAACCGTCTCCATGACAAAAATGCCGGACATAATGAAAAACACGATTTCGTGACGCACAATCACAGCGACCACACCGAGCGCGCCGCCGAGGGCCAAAGCCCCCACGTCGCCCATAAAAACCTGTGCCGGATAGGTGTTGAACCAGAGAAATCCGAGTCCCGCACCGGCGAGCGCGCCGCAGAACACCACCAGCTCACCGGTGCCTGCCACATAGGGAATATGCAAATACTCCGCAAATTTTGCGTTGCCCACGAGATAGGCAATGATGCCGAGCGCAGAGCCGACCATCACCGTCGGCATAATGGCCAAACCATCGAGGCCGTCGGTCAAGTTCACAGCGTTGCTGGCACCTACCACCACGAAATACACCAGCAGCAAATAGCCCCAGCCGAGATCGACCGTGACATTTTTAAAAAACGGTACATAGAGCTGGGTTTCCACCGGGCTTTGCGCCGTGCTGTACAAAAATACCGCGACGCCGACTCCTGCAACGGACTGCCAAAAATATTTCCAGCGCGCCGGCAAGCCGCGGGAATTTTTTTCGATCACTTTGCGGTAATCGTCCACCCAGCCCACCAATCCGTATGTCACGGTGATAAACAACACCGCCCAGACAAAACGATTATTCAAATCCGCCCACAGGAGCACGCTGATGGAAATCGCAAATAACAATAAGGCACCACCCATGGTCGGAGTGCCAGATTTACTCAAATGACTTTTGGGCCCATCATTGCGCACAGCCTGACCAATTTGTTTTTGCACCATCTTGCGAATAAACCAGGGGCCGAGCGTCAGCGACACGAACAGCGCTGTCATGATCCCCAAAATGCCGCGCAGGGTCAGGTACTGGAAAACGGCCAGCGGTCGAAAAAACTGCTCAAGATATGCAGCAAGCCAAACTAACATGCGGAGATTTCCTTCGCTTCCAAAACCCGTTGCGCCACTTCTTCCATGCGCGCACTGCGGGACCCTTTAATCAGCACAATGCTCTGTGCATCTAGCTGCGACAGCAGCGCCTCCACTAGCGTTGCCTTGTTCGGAAAATTCGCACCACTCTCGCCAAAAGCTGAACTGGCCAGTGCAGACAACGGGCCGCAACTGAGTAGCACGGCTATATTTTTCTGCGCTGCATAAGCGCCTATGTTGCGGTGTTCCTGCTGCGCTGCCTCACCTAGTTCCGCGAGATCGCCCAAAACCAATATACGTTTACCCGATCTCTCACTGAGATAATCAATGGCGGCGCGCACAGAGCCAGGATTGGCGTTATAGGTATCATCAATCACCATGCTATTTCGCGGTCCCGCATAAATCTGCATGCGACCTTTTTCGCCCGCGAAATTTTTCAGTCCGCTCGCAATGTTGGCCAAGCTAACACCCGCAGCTATGGCGCAGGCGGCCGCTGCGAGCGCGTTCGCGAGGTTATGCAGACCCGGCAGCAATAATTGCGCGGTGACGGACTGTCCCTGATAAAGCAAATGAAAAGAGGCGCGCCCGGCGCTATCGAAAATAATATTCTCCGTGCGCACCACAGGAAAATCTGCGGTGGCACCTTTTAGAGAAAAGCCGATTTGCTTTACATGCGCTGTTGCCTGAATAAATTGTGCTGCGAAGGTATCGTCGAGGTTGATAACAGCAGTGCCATGTTCACTTAAAGTGGCGTATATCGACCCTTTCTCCTGAGCAATCGCGGCCAGCGAACCAAAGCCGGCGATATGGGCCGCACTCACATTGTTCACCAAAGCAACGTCCGGTTGTACCAGCTCGACGAGATTGGCAATTTCTCCAGGGTGATTGGTGCCGATTTCGATGACCGCATAATCCTGGTCCGCCAGATTCATCAAACTGAGTGGCACACCTATGTGATTATTAAAGTTTCCCTGTGTCGCCACCACCGTGCCCGCAGCGGCAAATATGTCGCGCAACAGGCCTTTAACACTGGTTTTGCCGCTACTGCCGGTGACCGCAACGATTTTTCCAGCAAAACGTTTCCGATGAGTCGCAGCAATAACACCGAGCGCCTTCACCGTATCACCCACCACCAACTGCGGCACGTTGACCGAGTCGATCTCGCGCTCCACCACCATGGCGCACGCGCCGCGATCAGCCGCAACGCTCGCATATTCGTGGCCGTCAAAATTCTCGCCGCGCAGAGCGATAAATAACTCGCCACTACGCAATTGACGCGAATCCGTGCTCAGCGATTGAAATTGCGCATCGTTACCAACCAACCGCGCCTGCAGAAGTTCAAGCAAATCGCTAAGCCGCATCAGCTGGCCCTCCCTTCTACTTGGGAGCGCCGGCGCAGTGCCTGAACGGCTTCTTTCACATCGCTGAAATCGCGTTTTTCACTGCCAATAATCTGATAAGTCTCGTGGCCTTTCCCGGCGATTAAAATCACGTCTCCTGGCTGCGCCGCCGCTACGGCATGCGCTATGGCTTGAGCGCGATCAGCGATACACAAATGTTTGCGCTCACTGAAGCCTTCACAGATATCCTGGATAATGACATCCGGATTTTCCGTGCGCGGATTGTCGTTGGTGACGATGACATGATCGGCAAAACGCTCAGCAATGGAGGCCATAATCGGGCGCTTGCTGCGATCTCGGTCGCCGCCGCAACCGAATACCACCCACAATCTTCCAGAGGTGTGCACTCGGGTTGCCGCAATCGCGTGCGACAGCGCGTCGGGCGTGTGCGCATAATCCACCACGGCCATCACATCAGTATTTTCTGCCACTCTCTGCATGCGCCCAGGCACAGGTTGCAGCTGTGGAATCGCCGCCAAAAGTGCTGAAAAATCGCAGCCAATTGCACAGAGCGCAGTGATAGAGGCAAGCAGGTTGTAAACATTAAATTCGCCAAGCAGCGGGCTGATAATCTCCGCCTCACCCCAAGGAGTCGTCAGCCGCAACTCCACACCCTCGGCGCTATAGCGCAATTCGCTGGCGTAAACATCGGCAGCAAAATGCAGCAGCGAGTAGCTGTAAACATCCGCGCGCACTTTTGCCGTGGCGACCATCTGCGGTGCAAACGGATCGTCGAGATTAATTATCGCCGCTTGCAAACCCATGGCTTCGAATAATTTTTGTTTTGCCGCGGCGTAGTTTTGCAGAGTCCCGTGATAATCCAGATGATCGTGGGTGAGATTGGTAAAAATACCCGCGCGGAAATTCACTGCCGCAACGCGATGCTGGTCGAGGCCGTGCGATGACACTTCCATGGCAACGAAATTAACAGGTTCCGCGCGCAGCTCCGCGAGCAGTTTCTGGCAAAGCGCGGCGTCAGGTGTTGTTAGACCGAAGTCGTGGCGCACTTTGCCATCAACGGTTACACCAAGCGTCCCCATGGTGGCTGCGCGTCCGGCCACCATGCCATATAACTGCGCGAGCAGTGAAACGGTGGTACTTTTACCGTTGGTGCCAGTGACGCCGATGACTTGCAGAGCCGCAGACGGATCGCCGTAGCAACGCCCGGCGATTTCACTCACCCGCGCCACCAGATTCGCAACGGCGATAACGGGTACATTTGCTTGGTGATAAAAGTCGCCACCGCGCCACTGCATATCCGCTTCGAGCAAAACGGCGACAGCCCCGCTCTCGATTGCATCGCCGATAAAATTCCGACCGTCAACACTGCCACCGGTAAGCGCAACAAAAACGTCACCCGGAATTAATTTCCGGCTGTCCACACTAAGACCAGAGACCGGAAGTTCCGCCACCGCTTCCGGCAGGCGGAGTTCCGGTAACAACTGCGCGAGTTTCACGCGTGCGGCGGCCATCAGCGCACCGCCACATTTTGGCTGGGCGCAGATGGCGGTACCTGCAAAATCCGCAGACTGCTCTCGGCCACTCGCGCAAAAATAGGCGCAGCGGCTTCGCCTCCGTAATAATGCTCCTGCGGTGGCTCATGAATAATCACCACCATCACAATTTCCGGATTGTCTGCGGGCGTCAACCCGGCAAACAGCGCTACGTATTTATCATCTGCATAGCCGCCCTCGCCCACCTTGTGCGCGGTGCCGGTTTTGCCGGCAACAGGATAGGCTTTGATTTGCGCACGCGTGGCAGTGCCGCCGGGCTGGGTAACGGTTTTCAACATTTCCAGAACCTGATGTGTATATTTCGCGTCGACAACGCGGACACCGTCGACTGGATCCTGCTGCTTGAGAATGGAGGTCGGTCGCAAAATACCGTCAGTGGCAAAAATGGTATAAGCGTGCGCAAGTTGCAGCGCGGTTACAGAAAGGCCGTGACCAAATGCCAATGCCGCTCTTTCGGTAGGGTGCCAACGTCGCGGATTCGGCAATTTGCCGAGAGCTTCACCGGGGAAGCCCGTGCCAGATGGCTGTCCCATTCCGACGCGAAAAAAAACATCGCGCAAATCTTCCGGTGGTAAATCCATTGCGAGTTTACTGATAGCCACCTGACTGGATTTTTGAATTGCTGTAGTCAAATCCATTACGCCGTAATTTCGGAAATCCGAATAGGTTTTGCCACCAACCCGCCAGTAGCCCGGATTGGTATCGATTTTGGTCCCGGGCAAATACCGCTTGCTTTCCAGCGCCGCGATGATGGTGAAGGGCTTCATGGTGGAGCCGGGTTCGATGATGTCGGTGATTGCGCGATTGCGCAGGCGTGCCGGTTGAATTTGAGTGCGGTTGTTGGGGTTGTACGAAGGCTGGTTGGCCATGGCGAGCACTTCGCCAGTGTGTGCATCCAACATAACGATGGAACCCGACGCGGCGCCCTGTTCCGCCACCGCATTTTTTAGTTCGCGATAGGCGAGATATTGCAGACGCAAATCCAGGCTCAATTGCACATCCTTGCCAGAAGCCGCCGCGCGCACTATGCCCAGATCCTTCACCACATTGCCTTTTAAATCCTTCATTATCTGTCTGCTGCCAGGCGTACCAGATAGCCAGTTGTCCAATGCCAACTCGATGCCTTCGCGGCCGCGATCATCGATATCGGTAAACCCCACTACATGAGCGGCGACTTCACCGGCTGGATAAAAGCGCTGAAATCCCTTCTCTGCCCAGACACCATCCAATTTCAGCGCGATGATATTGTCCGCTTCCTGCGGTGGCAGATTGCGGGCGACATACATAAATTGTTTATCACCAAAACGCGCAATCTTGGCCCCAAGTTCCGCGGGTTTCACACCAAGCGCCTGCGCGAGTTGCGGAGTGTTTTTGAGATCGAACCGCTGCGGATTGATCACAATAGATTTGACCGGCGTACTGACCGCGAGGATTTCGCCATTGCGATCTGTGATCACACCGCGATAAGACTGTATTACCTCTTCCCGCAACGTGCGGGCTTCACCCTGCTCCTGCAAGAAGGTAAAGCCTCTTTCTGCAGAGGGAATGACCTGCAGCTGCGCCAGATTCCATACCAAAGCGGCGGGCAGTCCCAACAACAGCAGTGCAGCAAAAATCGCGCGCGCGCGACTGAATACCGGTCCCTCTGGGTTCGCGCGCGGAATTTTTTTAGCACTGGCATTTTTTTTTGTCATGGTTTTACGAGAACCACTTGATCGATCTCCGGTACGGTCATACCAAATTGTTTGGTCGCCAATTGCTCCACACGGGCATACGCTGACAAGGAGCTTTTTTCCAATAACAATTGCCCCGACTCCGCCTGCAAATCCGCGGCGGCATGGCGCAATTTTTCCAACTCATGGGTAGCGAGGCGGGCGCGATGGGTGACGTAGACAACGGAGAGTGCAGAGGCCATCACGAGAAACCACGCAGCAAAAATCAATATGCCATGTCCTAATTTTTGTACCATGCGTACCTCTTCATGAGCCGTCTCTTCCGGCCTGATACAAATTGCGGAACTGAGGATTAAAGTTTTTCAGCCACTCTCATGATTGCACTGCGTGAGCGGATATTGAGCTGCAATTCCTCCTCGCTCGCTTTAACAGTTTTGCCGATGATGCGAAGGCGATGCGCGATCTGATCCTCCGTCACCGGCAGACCTTTGGGGAAAACCTGGCCGCGCGCTTCCTGTTTAAAAAACCGTTTCACGATCCGGTCTTCAAGGCTGTGAAAGCTGATCACCACCAATCGGCCTCCGGGTTGCAATGCTGTCACTGCCGCAGTCAGCGCCTTCTCCAAATCCTTGAGTTCGTTATTTACCTCAATACGTATCGCCTGAAATGCCCGCGTCGCAGGATGTTTGTCGCGCTCCCATTTGGGATTGGCCGCAGCAATCACCTCAGCCAGTTGGCGCGTGCGCGCAAATGGCGTCTGGCGCCGCTCGGCGACAATTGCCCGTGCCATCCGCCGGGAAAATCGCTCCTCACCATATTCAAAGAGCACCCGCGCAATTTCTTCCTCTGGAGCCGAATTCACCCAATCCGCCGCACTCATGCCGCGGCTGGTATCCATGCGCATATCCAGAGGCCCGTCCTGCATAAAACTAAAGCCCCGTTCAGCCTGATCGAGTTGCGGGGAGGACACCCCCAGATCCAACAAGATCCCCGCAACTCGGCCGGCTACCCCGTAGCGCTCCGCCTCTGGGGCGAGAGCCGCAAATGACTCGTGCACTATCGCAAACCGACTGTCCTCGCTTTCCAGTTGCCGACCCGCAGTAATCGCCTGCGGATCCTTATCAAACGCGAGCAGCCGTCCATCCTGTTTCAATCGTTGCAAAATGGCCCGGCTGTGGCCGCCTCGGCCAAAAGTCCCATCGATATAAAAGCCGGCCTCATCCCAAACCAGCGCGTCCACCGACTCCCGCAGGAGCACCGAAAAATGCTCTGTCTTACTCATGGATTCCTTACAAAGAAAGTGAGAGCATTTCGGGCGGCATAGCCTCATCGTCTACGGGCGCATTCGCCACCGACTGCAGCCAGCTGGCCTCACTCCAGAGCTCCAATTTTTTACCCAGGCCGACCAACATCAGGTTTTTGTCGAGGCCGGCGTAATCGCGCAGCGTCGGCGGCACCAGCACTCGGCCATTGGCATCGAGTTCTAGGGATGTGGCATAGCCGATCAATAAGCGCTGCGCGCGTAATGCGAGTTTGTTAAATGTGGGCAGCGCCTCGATTTTTGGGCGGATGACGTCCCATTCGGACTCTGGATAAACCAGGACGCATTTGTCCTCGGTGTGGGCAGTCATAACAATGCGACCTTCACAAAGCGACACAAGGCATTCCCGCTGCTTGGCGGGGATCGCGATGCGCCCTTTGTTATCCATCGTTATGCTGTGGCTGCCTTGAAACACACATTTACCCACTCGGAGACCGATTCAAACCACAAACTTCCACAAAAAACCACTTTATTCCACTTTAGCACACTAGCGACGGCGCGGGGCCACTGTCAAGCAACGCCGTGGAAAAATGCGCGTAAAGGATTGAAATTAATGAGGTTTTGTTCCGCTTGTCGCGGAACACGGAGTGAGCGGAACGAAATTTTTGTGTATGAAAACAGCAAAATAGGCGGGCAATCTAACAAAGCACTTTAAGTGCAAGAACATTTTTGACTTAAAGAAACACGCTCATTGAGAAGAGCGATATAAAGAGAAAAGCTGTAAAAAATCAGCAGTAATGAGGAGAAAATAAAAATAATAAAAATAAAAAGAGTTGGCCTGTAAGCCGGGTTCTGTCGTGGACAGTCATTCATCTGGGACAAATGTCACCACTTGCCTCAAGCAACCTACCCGAATCCAGCGCGGGCCGCGCCATAGGATTCCTATTTGGTCTTGCTCCGAACGGGGTTTGCCGTGCCGCAAACTGTTACCAGCTGCGCGGTGCGCTCTTACCGCACCCTTTCACCCTTACCATCCGAAGATGGCGGTCTGCTCTCTGTTGCACTTTCCGTAGGCTCGCGCCCCCCAGGCGTTACCTGGCGTTCTGCCCTATGGAGCCCGGACTTTCCTCCCCCGCTTGCGCGAGAGCGACTGTCTGGCCAACTCCGGGGCGCACCTTAACAAAGTTTCGCCGGCGAGTTAATAGGCGATTTATTCGGCGCGTTGGCGTAACGCCCAGTCGTACAGGCGATTCTTCTTATCGCCAGTGATGGCTGCGGCCAGTCCTGCCGCCTGTTTTAACGGCAATTCCGCCTCGAGCAGCAGCCGCATTACACGTTGAGCATCTGCACCAGGGCCGTCGGTGTTCTCCGGTGCGCGGAAACCTTCGACCAACAAAACGATTTCGCCCTTCTGCTGATCGAGATCTTCATTAACGCGCTCCAATATCGAGCTGGTAGTACCGGATAAAAATGTCTCGAAAGTCTTGCTGATCTCCCGCGCCATCACCAACCGCCGCTGTGCGCCGAATACGTCCACCATATCGGTGAGGCTGGTGACGATGCGATGGGGGGATTCATAAAAGATCAGCGTGCGGGGATCCGTCTGCAATTCCGCGAAAAATTCTTTGCGCGCACCGCTTTTGGCGGGAGGAAACCCCTCGAAGGCAAATCGGTCGGATGGCAAGCCGCTGGCACTCAGGGCGGCAATCGCAGCGCAGGCTCCGGGGATTGGGATCACCTGAACGCCCGCCTGGCGCGCCGCTGCCACCAAGCGATATCCGGGATCGGAAATCAGCGGCGTGCCCGCATCGGAAATCAGCGCTACCGTCTGCCCAGCTTCCAGTTTCGCCAGCAATTCCTCACAGCGGCTTTCGCTGCTGAAATCGTGATAGGCGATCATGGGTGTGCTGATTTGAAAGTGTTGCATCAGTTTGCCGCTGTGGCGGGTATCCTCCGCCGCTACAACGTCCGCTGTTTGAAGAACACTGAGTGCGCGGGGTACCATATCGGCCAAATTTCCGATGGGTGTGGGCACGACATATAAAACTCCAGGCCTGGCACTCGGTCGGACAGTCATGAATTCTCACTCCAACATTATCTTCTGCATTAATTCGGAGACTCAGCATGAGTTTTTTCGCCCGCCTGCTGGCACTGGGGCTCGTCTCACTCACGCTGTCTGCCTGTCAGGGCAATCAGGCCAAGACGGATAACCGAGGCCCGGCTGCACGCGATACCACTGCCAACATCCAAAGCGCAGACGCGCTGCTGGCTCAAGCTGAGCGCGCAAGTCCGCAGTCCCGTCTGGGGCTGCAATTGCAGGCTGCGCAACTGATGGTGCAAAGCGGCGAGATGGACCGGGCGCGCAGCATCATAAACAATCTGCCGGCACAAACGAATCAAACCGATCTTCCCGAGGATCTTCAGGCACGCCAAGCCCTGGTGAAAAGTTATCTAGCCGCCGCAGACGGTTACTATCCCATCGCCTTTGACTACGTCGACAATCCGTCCCTATTGCGGGCGCGCAATCGCCTGCCGCCGACAATTGCGAATGACCTGGCTGAACAGCGCGCCCGCCTGCTCCACGATTTGGGGTCCTATGCTGCAAGCGTTGAGGAGCGCGTTTTCCTGCACAGCTTGCTGCATGGCGATGAACGGGCAAGCAGAGCAAATGACCAGCGCCTTTGGCAGACACTTATGGCGCTTCCGCTGGCGGAGCTGGAGCGGCTCGCAGGCCAAAGTTCGAGCCGGGAAGTAGAGGGCTGGTACCGGTTGGCGGCGCTAAGTAAAGACACCCAAAGCAATCTGCGCGAGCAGACCCAGCGACTCGACCGCTGGATTCTCGAGTGGCCGGATCACCCGGCCAGCTTGGACCTGCCAGCAGATCTCAAAATGCTGAAGCAATTGGTGCAGGAACAACCGCGCCAAGTTGCGGTGCTGTTGCCCTTCAGCGGCAAGTTGAGCGGTGCAGCGAATGCCATTCGCGATGGATTTATGGCGGCCTACTACGAGCAGCAAAGTCAGGGCGTGGAACTGCCCTCCCTGCGTTTCTACGACACTGACCAGCAGGACATCAACAGCCTTTACGACCAAGCCGTCGGCGATGGCGCCCAAGTCGTAATTGGCCCCTTGGCAAAGGAGAACCTGCAGGAATTGGCACTGCGCCCAGGCTTGCCGGTTCCCACTCTGGCGCTGAACTCCATCGATAACCCTCTCGGCGTGGTGCCTAATCTGTTCCAATTCGGCCTAGGTGTTGAAGATGAAGCGACCCTGGCGGCGGATCAGGCATGGCGGGATGGCCACCGCCGGGCAATGCTGCTGGCACCTGACAATAACTTTGGCGACCGAAGTGTTGAGGCCTTCGCTCTGCACTGGCGCAATTTGGGTGGAGAAGTGATCCGGGATTACCGATTCACCGAAAAGAACGATTATTCCAAGGTAATCAAACAAGCACTGCTGTTGGATCAAAGCGAAAAGCGCGCGCAGGAAATTCGCGGAATTATCGGCAATATCGAATTCGAACCGCGCCGCCGCCAAGACGTGGATATGATTTTTCTGGTCGCCCAAGCCAATCAGGCGCGCCAGATCAAACCCACACTGGCGTTCCACTACGCCTCCGATATTCCGGTTTACGCCACCAGCCATGTCTACTCGGGCAAACCTGACGCCAAGCTCGACCAGGATATGAATGACATTAAGTTCTCCACCCTGCCCTGGTATTTCGAACGTCACATCCCGGAAAAGACCGCCCTGTTAAAGTTCGCCGACGGCAATCTGGCATTGCAACCACTGTACGCCATGGGCGTGGACAGTTTTCACCTCTATGCACGTTTAAAGCAGCTGGAAACCATCCGCCAAGCGAATTATTACGGCCACACCGGAACGCTGCAGCTCAACGACCAAAATCAGTTCCACCGCCGACAGGTGTGGGCGGAATTTAAATCTGGCCGGCCGCGTCTTTTGGCGGAGTCCCTGTAACACATGATTATGCCGTTTGATCGCCTCAAGATTGGCCGCTCTGGCGAGGAAAGCGCCGAGCGATTTCTCCGCGGCAAAGGTATGCAGGTGGTTGGGCGCAATTACCGCTGCCCGCAGGGTGAAATCGATCTGATCATGCGCGATGGCGAGACGCTGGTATTTGTCGAAGTGCGCCGACGCGCCAGCACGTCTTATGGCACCCCAGCTGAAACCGTCGCAGCCGCCAAACAGCGCAAATTAACCGCCGCCGCACAACACTTCCTGCTCAGCCAAAAGATCTCCTCCCGCCAAGCGCTGCGTTTTGACGTGGTCGGCATTGTCGCTGGCGGCAAGGGCGAGACAGTAGACTGGATCGCAAACGCATTTTGATTGGAAAACCTATGTCCCAACGAGTCTACAACCTGTTTCAACGCAGTATCGAAGCCAAGATGCAGGTGGGGGAAGAGCTGGCACCGCTGATTGAAGCCGCCGCCGACCAGATGGTGCAGGCTCTGCTGAGCGAAAAAAAAATCCTGGTGTGCGGCAATGGCCCGTCCGCCGCCTTGGCGCAGATTTTTGCCTCCAACCTGATCGACCGTTTCGAAAAAGAGCGGCCAGGTCTGCCAGCGATCTGGCTGGGCGGCAATATGGCCAGCTATACCGCTATAGTGGCGGACACCCAACATCAAGAGGTTTACGCCAAACCTGTGCGCGCCCTCGGACAGGAAGGCGATCTACTGCTGCTGATCAGCTCCAGCGGCAATGCGACCAATCTTGTGCAGGCCATGGCTGCCGCGGCGGACCGCGGCCTTACGATCATCGCATTGACCGGGCGCGACGGCGGCGAAGTCGGAAAACGTCTTTCGCCGATGGATCTAGAGCTGTGCGCGCGGGTCAATTCCCGCAGCCGGATCCACGAGATACATCTTCTGGCGCTCTACTGCCTGTGCGATCTTATTGACCATAAATTGTTTGGAATCGACTGATATGTCCGTATTGCGACTACCTGCCCTACTCTTCTGCCTCTTTCTCAGCGGCTGCGTCACCATGCTCGACGCCACCAGTGATGGTCCGCTGGAGCCGGACCCCGGCAGACGCACCTTTGGCGCCTATGTGGACGACCAGCGTCTGGAGACGGTGATCAAGGTCAATTTGCGCAAGGCCGATCCGGCTCTCGCCGAAGCCAATATCAATGTGCTGAGCTTTAACGGTGTGGTGCTTCTGACCGGGGAGGTGCCGAGCAGTGATCTACGTCAGGCCGCTGGTGAAATCGTGCGTTCCATTAACAAGGTGCGCCAGGTCCACAACGAGTTGCTGGTGAAATCCAATTCCACCTTTTTCTCGCGCTCCAATGACAACTGGCTCACTACCAAACTGCGCAGCAAGATTCTCGCGAGCCGCGATATAGAGTCGGAACGCGTGAAAGTCGTAGTGGAAAATCGGGTGGTCTATTTGATGGGGCTGCTGACCCGCGAAGAAGCCAATCTTGTCAGTGAAATCGCCGCTCAGACTGAGGGTGTGGAGAAAGTGGTCCGGGTGATCGAATATATCGAGCAACGGTAGAAGCAATAACCACAAGTCCGGCGCTAGGCCGGACTTGTCTCCTGTTTACAGCAACTCCACTGCCACCGCTGTGGCTTCGCCACCGCCGATGCACAGGCTCGCCCTACCGCGTTTGTTATTGTAGGTCTGCAGCGCGGCGATCAAAGTCACCAGAATGCGCGCCCCTGATGCGCCGAGAGGATGACCGAGAGCGCAGGCGCCGCCGTGTACATTGACCTTCTCTACGGGGATATCCAAGTCCCGAACCGCTGCCATAGCCACGACCGCAAAGGCTTCGTTGATTTCAAACAGGTCCACATCCGCCACGGACCAGTTAGTTTGCTCCAACAGTTTTTTCATCGCGCCCACCGGTGCCGTAGTGAACCACTCGGGCGCCAGTGCAAACTGGGTTTGTCCTTTAATCACCGCCAGGGGTTTGAGGCCGCGTTTTTGCGCAGTGCTCTGCCGCATTAGGACCAGCGCCGCAGCGCCATCGGAAATGGAGCTGGAGTTGGCTGCGGTTACGGTGCCATCTTTTTTGAAGGCGGGTTTGAGTGACGGAATCTTCTCGGGTTTGGCGTTGCCCGGCTGTTCATCTACTGCAACTACCGTGTCTCCTTTGCGGCCTTTTACCGTGACAGGGACGATTTCACGCTTGAAATGGCCGGCAGTAATTGCGGCGTTGGCTTTGTTCAAAGAGGCGATGGCGAATTCGTCCTGCTGCTGGCGGGTGAACTGATATTTTTCCGCAGTCGCTTCGGCAAAGATGCCCATCAGGTTGCCATCGTAGGCGTTTTGCAGCCCGTCGAGGAACATGTGGTCCAACAGCTCACCGTGGCCTAGGCGGTAACCTGAGCGAGCTTTAGTCAGCAGATAGGGTGCATTCGTCATGCTCTCCATACCACCCGCGACGACAATTTCAGCGTTGCCGACGCTGAGGGCGTCCGCCGCCATCATCACCGCCTTCATACCTGACCCGCAGACTTTGTTGATCGTGGTGGTGGGCGTGTTCTGGGGCAGCCCGGCCGCCAAGGCCGCCTGCCGAGCCGGTGCCTGCCCGAGACCAGCAGGAAGCACGCAACCCATGATGACTTCGCTCACATCCGCCGCCGCGACACCCGCATCCTCCAAGGCGCCACGAATCGCTTCGCCACCCAAATGGGTAGCGGGTACATCACTGAAAACACCGCTCATTCCCCCCATGGCGGTACGCGCTATGCCGACTACTACTATAGGATCGCTCATAAGACCTCCTGCTGGTCGCAATTGAAAAGGTATAAAAGTTCGGGATTCTAGTACGGTTTTGTGACGCACTCGATGAATCCGGCGCCGCAACTTTACGTTTCTCTGCCTTTTTGCCCTCCTTGGTTTTGCAGACGTCTATGGTTAGACTGCGCCGAACCTAACAGTCCAAGGGATTACCGTCATGAGCATTTCCGCCATAGTCACGCTGGTCATCGTCATCGGCCTGATTTTTTATGTGGTCGCTATCTATAACAAGCTGGTAGCCCTGAAAAACCGCTACCAGAACGCGTTTGCCCAGATTGAGGTTCAGCTGAAACGCCGTTATGACCTGATTCCGAATCTGGTCGAAACCGCCAAAGCCTATATGGCCCATGAGCGGGAAACCCTGGAAGCGGTGATCGCGGCTCGCAACAGCGCTTTGGCAGGTCTGAAATCCGCCGCCGCCAATCCGGGCAATGCGGAAGCAATGCAGAGCTTGGCCGGTGCGGAAGCCGCTCTGGGCAACGCCCTCGGGCGCCTTAATGTGGTGATGGAGGCTTATCCGGATCTGAAAGCCAATCAAAATATGATGCAGCTCTCCGAAGAACTCACTTCGACGGAAAACAAAGTCGCCTTTGCCCGTCAGGCGTTCAACGATTCCGTTACCGAATACAACTCCTATCGCCAGAGCTTCCCCCCGGTGATATTTGCCAATCTGTTTGGCCACAGCCTGGATGCCAAGCTGCTCGAGTTCGAAGATCGCGCCGCCATTCAACAAGCACCCAAGGTTTCTTTCTGATCGCCGCGCGGCAGCCTTGCCGCGCCTATCCTAGACGGACACTATGAACTTCTTTGCCGAACAAGAACGGGCGCGGCGCAATACTTTTGCGCTGGTGGGACTGATGGCAGCCGCCGTACTGTGCTTGATTTTGATGACGGCACTGGCCATAGGTCTGATTCTGCATTTTTTCACCCAACAACCTCTCGATTCGCCCGCGCTCGCTGTCAAAATGCAAGTCCCCTGGAACGAGATTGCATTGGGGTTATTGCACTCGGACATTCTCTACTATGCCGCCGTGGCGGTATTGGTCACGGTGCTGGGCGGTTCCCTGTTCAAGTTCATTCAACTTGGCAGCAACGGCAGGCGCGTCGCTGAAGCGCTTGGCGGTCGCATGCTTCTGCCCAATACCAATGATGCGATGGAGCGCAAAATCCTCAATATCGTCGAAGAAATGGCAATCGCCTCGGGCAATCCGGTGCCCCCTGTCTACCTTCTCGACGAGCCGGGGATTAATGCCTTTGCAGCTGGAACCGACCGCCGCAATGCCGTTATTGGTGTCACCCGCGGCTGCATCGAATTGCTCAATCGCGACGAGTTGCAAGGTGTCGTCGCCCACGAATTCAGCCACATACACAATGGCGATATGCGCCTGAATATGCGCTTAGTTGCCGTCCTACACGGCATACTCCTAATCGGTTTGATCGGCTCCATGATGCTGAGATCGTCAGCACGCCGTAGCAATAATAAAAATCATGGTGCACAGATTGGCCTGGGATTGGTTCTGGTGGTATTGGGATACTGTGGAGTGTTCTTCGGTAATCTCATCAAAGCGGCGGTCAGCCGTCAGCGAGAATTTTTGGCCGATGCCTCTGCTGTACAGTTCACCCGCAATCCATCCGGCATCGCCAATGCGCTGAAAAAAATCGGCGGCCATAGCGAGCACGCCCTGCTGCACAACTCGCGCGCGGCGGAATTCAGTCATATGTATTTCAGCCAGGGCATTACCTCAGCGCTGGGCATGATGATGTCGACCCACCCGCCGCTGACCCAGCGCATCCGCAAAATTCAGCCGCGCTGGGACGGCGCCATGATCACGCCCCAACCCGTTGCGGAACAGTCCTCGGAAAAAACCACCACTGACGGGAAAAAGCCGGTCATGGCCGCGGGTGCTGCTGCCTTGATGGCGGCGGTGGATCAAGTCGGCGCTACCACCCCTGAGCAGATCGAAGATGCGCATGTATTCATTAAGGGGTTGCCGGAGCGCATTCACGCCGCCGCTCATGAACCCTTTAACTGCCGTGCCCTGATCTTCTGGCTGCTGCTGGACCGTCGCAATCCGCCGTCATTGCAGAAACAGTGGCAACTACTGCGGGAATATCAAGACGAGGCCACCCTGAGCGCGATGCAAGAATTGCGGGGGGACATCGCGAGCCTTGAACGCTCCGACAACCTGCGCGTAATTGATCTCTGTCTCCCGGCCTTGAAGACCCTTTCTGCCACTCAGTACCAGGCATTCAAGAAAGATCTGCTGCGACTTATTAAGGCGGATGACGATATCTCCCTGTTCGAATGGTGCCTCTACCGCATAGTCACGAGCGGTTATGAAGAGAGAACATCGAGCGGAAACAAACGCTTGAACCAGGCGCAAGATGCCATTCAGGTATTGATAACGGCAGCGTGCCGCGATCTCAGCGACACCGCCTTTGTCGGCGCCCTGGCTGCGGCCGAGCGACATCTCGGTGGGGTAAGTCTGCAGAAGGAGGTAAATCGCAGTTTTTCCATAGCGACCCTCGACTCATCAATAAAGGAGCTGGAACAGCTGCGACCACTGGATAAACCGTTACTATTAAAAGCGCTCGCCGCCTGCATAGAAGCGGACGGCAAAGTAACTGAAGATGAGACGGAGTTGTTTCGGGCTATCGCGGACTGCCTGGATTGCCCAGTGCCGCCTCTCAATGTAGGCAGCTCAGCCCGCGCTCAAGCATAGATGCCGAGTCCGCGCGTAGACCCGCTGGATGAATTCCGCGTCGGAACTGGCTCTGTGGCGCTCGCCGCTGGACTCACTGAGGAGATTCTTACGTACCTGATCCCACATCAGGTACTGACATTCCGTTTGAATATTCTCGATGGCACTTAGCTGAAAGGTAGGCTGGAGACCCGCAGCGGCAAACAGCTTGTTCAACCACTCCTTATCAACTACCCAAGCATCGGAATACAGAGTTCTCCCTGCCAGGCGACGATTGAGAGCTTCGCACACCTGCGC
>JBQGED010000173.1:0-2880 GCA_052039425.1 Sphingobacterium griseoflavum
CAGAGCTTAAAGAAAGAATTGAAGCTCATTTAGCCTCGATGGACCGGTATGCAATAGATCTGATCCGGGCTACTGCCGAAATCGAGGCCATTCTTTCAGAAGCTGCGCAATCGAAGTTTGTAAACCAAATCAAGTTAAAGAAAGTTGTAGGTGATAGCTTTGGCAGAGTGGTAGCGCTTTCATATGCGCTAGGCTCCGTCACTCAAAAGACTTACGAATGCCTGCTCAATCTTCAGTCTCTCAGAAATACTGTAGCGCATTCCGCAAATCATTCAATAAAAGTTAAGGAATCACTCGGCTTGGTCATGTTTCTCGGCGCAGGTGCAGAGGAAAAAGTGCAAGAATTAGCCGCATCCTTTGCATCGGCTCATGCTTCTGAATCTCCATTGGCACTGTGCCATAAGGCAGCTCTTCAGTTACTTATTAAAAAAGTACAAGCTGATGTTCTGGCCTAACAAACAGCACCACCCGAAACGAGACTTGACCCGATCATGCACACACCTTCACTTAACTCAGTTGGAGGTGTCGAATGGCACGAAGAAAGCACTACAATTACTACAACGATCATTTTAAAGCGACGGCGGTTGCATTAACGAATATCGTAGGAGTCAAGGCGACGGATGTGGCCGATGCTCTGTGTATTCATCCGGTCATGCTTTACCGCTGGCGACTGGAGACTCGAAGAGGTCGACTTATGGCGAAGAAGAAGGACATTGAGATTGAGCCCAAGATGCGTGCGGAGCTGAAGCGCCTTCAGAAGTTGGAGCGAGAACATAACCTGCTTAAGCAGGAGCATGACCTTTTAAAAAAAGCCATCCAGTTCTCTTTAGATCGAAAAGAGAAATCTTCGAATTCATAGACAAGAACCGGGCCGATTACAGTATCGCGATGATGTGTCGGCTCTATGACGTGACACGAGATGGTTATAATTCCTGGAGACGTAGAGGCACCAGTGTTCGCAAGCTGGAAGATGAAACGCTGTGCGGCGTGATTTTAAACCACTTCAAAGAATCTGGCGGGGTTTATGGAAGCCCTAAGATTACCGAGCAATTGCGAAGCCAGGGCTACCAGATTGCGAAGAAGCGAGTTGCCAGAATTATGCAGGAAAACGGGCTTATAGCGCGCAGAGCGCAAATATACCGGAAGATGCCTGGTTTATGTCACTTCATCCGGAGTGTGCCGAATCGGGTGTTGGACACGTCGGCTACCGAGCCGAATAAAATATGGGTGGGTGATATTACGTATATCAGGGTTGGCGGTGAGTGGCATTATCTTGCAGTGGTGCTAGATAAATTCAGTCGGCGAGTGATCAGCTGGGGCATGGCCGAACGAAGAACAGCGGATTTAACTTGGCGAGTAATGCAACAGGCGCTGAGAATGCGAAAGCCGACCGCCGGACTTATTTTCCACACGGATCGCGGCATTGAGTATCGGGCGTTTCATTTTGCGGAGCGTTTAGCAAAGCGGGGGATTATTCAAAGCATGAATCGTCCTAGGCGCATGAATGATAACGCGCATATGGAATCATTCTTCGCAAACTTTAAAGCGGAGAGAATCCATGGAAGAGAAGAGTTTAGGACAAAAGATGAGCTCTGGGCGGTTATGTCAGAGTATGTGAATTTCTATAATCGCAGACGCATTCACTCATCACTAGGCTATATCACGCCTGAGGAATATGAGTGCAAGTCGGCTTAACAAATGGGTGTGTGCAAAAGCGGGGTAGATTCCGATCAGGAGATCGCTATCTGATTGTTGGCCCAAGCCGAATTCCAGTCGAAAGAAGGATGCGGATGAGTCGGTAAAGGAGGCAGAGCGAAAACCATTTTGCCCGCTTCAAAAACCCGCAGCTCACCTCGCCCCATGGGGCACCAGGCCTCGCCACGGGTCAACGGTTTTGTTGCGACAACATACATGGATTCATCCACATCATTGAACTCGCCGAGATCAATGGACATATCGAGATCCACCAATTCGATTTTGCCGAACGGAAAACGACGGTGAGTCCAATACAGCTCGGTACTGCAATGGGCAATCAATTGCGTACCGTTGCTCAGCAGATAATTAAACGTGCCGTGGTGAGAAATATCCGCACTCAGCGAACGCAGAAAATCCACCAATAAATGCAGCGGCGGCTTGGCGCTGAAGGTGCTGGAAAGCTGGCTGACGATATAGCAAAACGCCAATTCGCTGTCGGTTTCACCTTTTGGAGTTTCGTCTGTCCCGATGACCGGGTGAAAATTTTTTAAATGGCCGTTGTGAGCGAAAGCCCATGTCTCGCCCCACAGGGTGCGGGTGAATGGATGGGAGTTCTGCGGCGCAACGGCGCCAGCAGTCGCTTTGCGGATATGCGCTACCACCGTGGTCGCGCGCGGTTTGGTTTGTAGCAGTGCAGTCGCCTTATGGCAACGGTGCGCGGCGCTGATATGGGTTTGCAATTGCAGTTGTCCGTCGCGGAATAAAGCCAGCCCCCACCCGTCGCTGTGATCGCCCGTTTCACCGCCGCGCTGAAAAAAGCCGCGCAGGGAAAAATCCGGTGAGACCGGTTGGCGGCTGGTCAGGGCAAAGAGCTGGCACACCGTTAGGACTTCTGTAAACGCGTTAAACGTAAGTAGGGTTTGGGTGCGCGAAAGCCTTGTGGGAAGCGGCGCTGAATTTCTTCGGCATCCTGCAGGGAAGGCACGATCACCACTTCATCACCTGGGCGCCAGTTGCCCGGCGTGGCGACTTTTTCATTGTCAGTCAATTGCAGAGAATCCAATACGCGCAACACCTCATCAAAATTTCTGCCGGTACTGGCCGGGTAGGTAATGATCAAGCGGATTTTTTTCGCCGGGTCGACGATAAACAACGAACGCACCGTCAAGGTGGTATTAGCGTTCG
>JBQGED010000174.1:0-7474 GCA_052039425.1 Sphingobacterium griseoflavum
ATAAGCTCCACCAACCACTGGATCTGCAGCGCATCCGGCACCAACACCAACACCCGCTGGGCCCGCTCGAAACGCAACAGACGAGTGAGGATCATGCCCGCTTCCAGGGTTTTGCCGAGTCCCACTTCATCGGCCAATAGAACGCGTATTTTCTCGCGGTTGCAGGCACTGTGGGCGACATACAACTGGTGCGGAATCAGATTCGCCCGCACACCCAGCAGGCCGCCGAGTTGCGACTGCCAGGTGCGCGCCATGGCTCGATCCAGCTGGCGGCGGAAGGCAAACCATTTGGCGGCGTCCAGCTGGCCGGTCTGCAGGCGCAGCAGCGGCTGGTTCATTTTGATTTCGCTGGCGAGGCCGATCTCCGGCACCAGCTGTTCTTCGCCAATATCGTAAAGCTTTAATCCAGCGTGTTCGTGCACCGCCACCACTACGCCAGAGCGGCCATCAGCGGCGTGAATCCGGTCGCCAACGTCAAAGGCAATGCGGGTGAGCGGCGCTTTCTGGCGGGCGTACATACGCTCACAATCCGCCTGGGGAAACATCAGGGTGACCACCCGCGCATCCACTCCAACTACTATGCCGAGCCCCAATTCCGGCTCCGCATCCACCACCCAACGCTGACCTACAACAATTTCCGCCATATCCCCACAACTCTCTCTAACACCTGATCGACCTCAGCGGCGGCCACGACAAATTGAATCAGGCCACCGCAATTTCGCGCGGCATTGTAAGGCTTTTTGCGAGGAAGGTTATGTTTGATAGGGGGTGGATGAGGAATCAACCCTTCGCCACCAACGGCGTTACCTTATTCGCAGACTCCGGCGGCGTGATTTCCTCCAACAGCAACTCTGGTTTACCTTTGCACGCACGAGCCAGAAGATCGCGATGTTTGGCGAGGAACAGGCCTACGGCCTCGTTGTGTTCCGCGGTGCCACCCGGCACATGCTGGTTGAGCAGCTCGCTGATATTTTCCGCCAGCTCCAGCATTTTGTCGTATTCTTCTGCTTCTTTTCTGTCTTGAAACATAGTGCCGTCTCGATCACATTGCCAAACTGCGATAACCGCCATTGTCTATCCTCCGGGTCTTTACTGTATTTAAATACAGTATCCGTTATATTCTTGAACTGTCAACCTGCAGAGCTAATATGGAACCATTAAGACTGTTTGCCACTCTTCAAACACTCAGGCCACTTGCCAATTGGGACGCCATCTTTAGCCGTGAAGGCTGGAAGACAAGCCAAAGTCCAGATCAATTGACTGTGACATATCGCGGTTTCAGCGGGTCATTCGAACAAAGTGAGCCCGGCGTCTTGATGTTGCGCGGGGAGATAGAGAGCCTGGAATTAGCGGTTCGGCTAAGCTCAATCTTGCGAGAAGCGGAAACGCACTATCAGATCGATCTTTTTGAAGAAGACGGACGCTTATTAAGGCGTTTGACCAATGATGCGTACATTTAAGAGGGAACGACCATGAGCACATCTTCACGCACCCGCCGCTGGTTATTGGGCGCAACCGCATTTGCATTGTCATCCTATGCTCTGTACACCTACGCCCGACCGCTGTGGGTGCCGCTTTATCGCAAAGCGACGGGTGCGCGCTCGGTAGAGGATATACGCCGTCTCTTCGGTGACAAGGCCCAGGCGCGCTTACAGCCTTTCTTTGAGGCCGCGAAAGCGCCCTACCCGCCTAAAGCCATTACCTTGCTTGCGATCAAAGATGAAAAACGACTGGAACTCTGGAGTGAAGATGACGGCGCGCGCCATTTTATCCGCTCCTACTCCATAAAAGCCGCCAGCGGCGTTACCGGCCCCAAACTGCGCGAAGGTGACCAGCAAGTACCGGAAGGGGTTTATCGGCTGGAATATTTAAATCCAAACAGCCTTTATCACCTTTCCATGAAAATCAATTACCCCAACGACTTCGACCGCGAACACGCCGGCAAAGAAAACCGCACCGACTTGGGCGGCGATATTTTTATTCACGGAAATGCGGTATCGATAGGGTGTCTCGCTATCGGCGACGCCGCCATTGAAGAACTGTTTACCCTCGTTGCACAAATCGGCATCAATAATGTGCGCGTTATCATAGCGCCCAGTGACGCCCGCAAACACGACTTGCAACCACTCGCGGTGAATCAGCCGCCCTGGGTAGAAAATCTGTATCAGACCCTTACCGAAGCTGTGCGGCCATATACAGTTTTTGAAGATATGGCGGCCGCCGAAGGCAGCACCCCGCTGATGCAAAAATGCCATTAATTTCTGGAGTTATTGTGTGAAAAGCCATTTCTACGCCTACATCAGTAAATTGCGCTGGCTGCAACGCTGGGGATTAAAACGCAATACCGTCAATGAAAATGTGATGGAGCACAGCTGGGAAGTGGCCACCATCACCCACGCATTAGCCCTTATCAAAAACCGTTATTACGGCGGCCAACTCGATGTGAATGCGGTGGTTGTGGCCGCGCTCTATCACGACTGCGGTGAAGTCATTACGGGCGACTTACCCTCGCCTATCAAATATCACACACCGGAAATCACCCAGGCTTACAAAGCCATCGAACGTCAGGCCGAGCGGGAATTGTTAAATCTGCTGCCGGATGAGCTGCAAACGGATTATCGCAACGTGTTAATGGAAGAACTGATACCGGAGGAACATCGCGCCTTGATCAAGGCCGCCGATACCATCGCCGCCTTCATTAAATGCCGCACCGAAGTCAACGCCGGAAATCAGGAATTCAGCAAAGCGGAAGAAGCGGTCAAAGCGCGGCTGGACCATTTGGAAATGCCGGAAGTGCGTTATTTTCTGGATACGTTTATCGATAGTTACAGTTTGACGTTGGATGAGTTGTTGAGCACAAAAAAATAAAAACGACTTTAAAGGTTGCCTCCCCCCGACAAGGGGGAGGCAACCTTTCTAATAACCGACGCTTTCCGCGTACGAAATAATCTTGTTCCCGTAATTCCCGCCCCAGCTGTAGCCATTGCGACGTTCTTCTGAGATTTGCATGATGTCGTAGTAAGTACCACCATCGCGATCACTGAAAAAGCCGCGGTTGGTATCGAGTTTATAAAAGCGATACCACATTTTGCTTCCCGCTCGGTAAACGATTTTTTCCTCCACGCTATTATCGTAGGTGTAATCCGCCAAATAGGTATTAGGGCTTCGATACCAATCCAACGCGGCTTTCACCGCTGTGACAATTTCCGGTGTTTGCGGCTGCGTCATCAAAAAGCCGATGATTTCCGCTGATTCATTGCCGCTGAGGGACTCCAGTTCATACGCACGCGCGGCTTTCGGTTTGTAGTCTGTCGCGCCGTGTTGTGCACACCAAACGGTCAATCTGCCATTTTGGCGCCATTGCGCTTTGAGTATGTAGTCGACACCTTTGGCCACAGCTGCCGCGGCGCGAGTACGCTGCTCATCGGTTACGACATCCGTATTAAAGGGTGCAGTGCGTTGCGCAATGTTATGCAACATGGTCAGAACGCGCGTCATGGCATTGTCGTTAAAGGTTGCGTGATCAGAATATCCACCGCGCAATGGATAAAACTGAGGCCATGCGCCCGAAGCATATTGAGCACTCAAAGTGAAATCCACGGCTTTGCGTACTGCATTGAGATATTTGCTTTGTCGATCACTGCTGTAGAGATGGGCAAAATAAATCGCTTCGGTAATCGTTGCACCGTTATCAAAAGTGGACTCGCCTCTACTATCGCCGCCGGAGCCCACCGAATTATATTCCTGATTTTTTGGCCAGCCGCCATTCGTAAACTGGTGCGACAAAATAATATCCGCCTTATCTTTGCCCCAGGCCGTTTTAGCACTATTAAAACGGCCCTGCACCGGATTGCCGCTTTGCGGCAGTATCATGACGCTACCGGAGGATGAGCTGGAACTGCTCGAAGACGAACCGCAATCGCCGGGTGTGGCCAATGCGCCCGTAACGGATAAATAATCGATATTGGCGAGGCCGTCACTGGTTTGCGACGACAATTGCAACATGTTGTTGCCTTGCACCAGGTCGACTTCCATTTGCGTATCCTGCCAAGTGGTCCAGGCACCTGTACCAGGAAATTCCACCGTATAGTTGCCATTGCTGCCGTTATTAATCAGCAAGGTGCCATTTCGTCCCGTCGTTCCGGCGTTGGCAAAACGAAATACCAGGCGATAGCGACTGCTGCTGGAGGCATTCACCGCCCACACAATGGCGGTGTCCACGGCATTATCGACATTGGCGTAACCCGTACCGGTAAATCCGCTGTTTTTCGACTCATTCGGATCGCCATCGACGCGACAAACGCCCGATTGGTTTTCCTGCAGCGTCAGTGTCATCAGGGCTGCACCTGAGCTTGACGAGCTGCTTGAAGAAGAGGAACTGCTCGACGAAGAACTGGATGAAGAGCTCGATGAGCTTGAACCCGACGAACTGGACGAGCTTGAAGAACTCGATGAACTGCTCGACGACGAACTGGTATCGCCCTTTTCGCCACCGCAGCCCGAGAGAATCAATCCCAACGCAATAAAGAGTGCTGTCCTATTCATAAATCCTCACTAAGGCTGCGGATTCCAGCCCTGCCCGTTATTGTACGTACTGAAAATACGGGCGCGGTTTGCATAATATTGGTTAACTTCATTGGCATTCAGCACATAAGCGCCAATCCGGCTGCCTAAATTAATCGGGTTGCCGGATAAATTGGTGGTGCCGTATTCGCGATAGCCGTAAGTTGCAGTGCCGCGACTGGGATTTTGCACCTTGCCGTTTTCCGTTCTGAAACCATCGGCGTTGATGTGCGCGTCCATTTTGCAATTGATAAAGGCAAAACTGTCGAAATATTGCGGCGGATTGCTGTTGCCGGTGCGCGCGAGGTAGGTTTTGCCGTTGCCTATACCATTTCCCGCAGGGCCGTTGGCGCGGGTAAAGGAGGAATTGAGAAAAATAAATCCAGGGTCGGAGGCCGATGCGACTCTCGCCTGCAACACATAACCGCCATTATCACTATTCGGGGAAGCGGAATCTCCCAGAGAACGGATTTCGCTGTTTTCAAACAAGGCAACTTTTGCCGTTCCCCAAATAAAATCCACATTGCCGGCAATCAGCGAGTTGTAGAACCAGGAATAGCCGCTCAACAACAAAGTGTCCTGCTCGCTGATAAACGCCATATTTTTCGCAATTAAGCGCGCGGAATGGTCGTAATAAATCGTCTCCGCCTGCCCTTCCGTGCTGCGCGGTGCGTTGTTGTGAATGGTGAAATTTTCCAAACTGAGCAGATCGCTCTGCTGAATCAACCACAAGGCGCGCGCCCGCGTACCGGAATTGGATTGATTGCCATTGCTCGCGCGGATAATCGTGTTAGCACGGCTTTCGCCCACTACGCGCAGGTTATTTTTATCGCGCAAAAACAGTACTTCCGGATAAATACCGTTGCGCACATTGATTTGTGCCGCAGTATCTTTGCCGACGGAGCGTGTTACGTAATTCAATGCGCCCTGCAGCGAGTTGAAATCGGCAGGACCGTCATCATCCACTGTCACAGCGGTGCCCGAAGGCGCGTTGGATTTGGTGGTAAAAGTCCACTGATTGCCACTGACACCCGAGTAAGCCGCACCGTTGATGCTGCCGGAGAACACACCGGTGCCGATTACCACCCGATAATTTTTGCCATAGGCAAGGCGGCCCGTGTGCGGGCTGATACTAATGGTTTTATCCAACACCACCGCCGGCTTAACGTTTAACGTGCGCGCGCCACTTTGGCCGCTGTAGCCGATGGTGTCGGTATCGCCAGTTACATTGATGGAATCCACCAATTGATTGGTAGTCTGATCATAAATCTGCACCACGCCCGATTGGATTGAGGGACGATTGTCGAAGGTGATGCGCAGGCGCACATCGGGATTCACGTTAGTCGCTCCAGACGCAGGGAAAAGCGGGCCAGAAATCTGTGCAGGGCAATCGCCGGGCTGCAATCCATTTGCGACAAAGTGGATGGAATCAATATTGGCCAGGCCACCTGCCGTGGTCGCTGTCAAACGCACCAGATTATTGCCCTGGCGGAGATTGATATAGACACTTTCCGTACGCCAATCCGTCCATCCAGCCGTAGGGCCAAAATTCAAAGACGCCGCAGGGCCGGAATTGTCCACACTCAGGCTTGCCGCCCGCGCCTCTGTCCCGCCGTTGGCATAGCGGATTTCCACGGCGAGCGTATCCGCGAACTCAGCATTTACCGCCCAGACGATGTCCGCGCCGCTGGCATTGGCGGAGTCAATAAAACCGGAGCCGGTATAACCCTCGTGGCGACTATCGATCACACCATTAAAGGAGCAAAGCCCGGCGGAATTTTCCTGCAGCGTAAGACCGGTCACTGTGACGCCTGAACTGCTGGAGCTGGACGATGAACTGCTTGAGGAAGAACTGCTTGAACTCGAAGAACTGCTTGAGCTAGAAGATGAGCTAGAAGAACTGCTGGAGGAACTGCTCGAAGATGAACTGCTGGACGCTCCGCCCTGTGTACCACCACAACCGGTCACTACCAATCCGGTGAAAACAATTGCAGCAAAAAATGCTCTGTGATTCATGTGTCGCCCTTGGATCTTTATTCTATGCTTTTTGAACTTGGCTTTGGTCCGAATTACCATATGGCAGACGGCGCAATGCCATAATAAAAAGGCTGCTCAACCTGCGAAGGTTATCCGCTCTCCTCCTGCCGCGATTAATAAAAATCGCACGATTTATTCAACATCCGGCTGCGAGAGGCTTTTAAAGACCTTGGGCGTGCAGCCATATTCGGCTTTAAACAATTTATTGAAATAGGACACATTGTTATAGCCAACTGAATACGCAATTTCCGTGATATTGGCTTCTTTATTTTCGGTCAGCAGACGCGCGGCTTCCGTCAGACGGAGTTTGTTGAGATAGACATTGAAGGTCATGCCCAACTGGTCCTTGAGAATGTCGTTGATTTTATTGCGGCTGATCCCCAGAGTATTAACGGCGACTTCAACGCTCATCTCCGAATTTGCGTACTCAGTCGCCATATATTTCAGCACGGCGCCTTTTTCACGATCGCTGTGGGGTTCAATAGACAATTGCTGATAGGCGATCAGCGGTCGATCCTTGCGCATTTTTTCTTTGATATCGGCGGTCAGTGCCACCTGGTATTGGCGCAAGAGCCACACCAGAAAACCCATCCACAGCACAATGCAGATGACCAAACCTATATAAAAATTCCGCCACTGGCGCCCTTGCAGCACCAGCTTGTCGATAGCGACATTGGCGGTCACATTGATTGGACTTTGGGTCGTCACGGTAAAGGCAATGTGACGCACCGCGCGCAGATCGAAACCGTTGTCCGACAATTCCAGCTTGTTGTATTGCAACCACCACTCGGGAATTTCCAAGGTGCGCAGATCGATATTGACCTGGCGTGGCGTTTCATCGCAGGAAAAAAAAGCGGTGGGAATACGAAAGGTC
>JBQGED010000175.1:0-7223 GCA_052039425.1 Sphingobacterium griseoflavum
CAGCAGTGGCGGTGAGGCACCGGTGTTGGCGCGTATGGTACGGGCGCAGATCGAGAGCGTCATTCCCAGTACTTACGGTCGGCTCGCGGCTTTTGCCAGCCGCTTCCGCGACAGGGTCAAGGCGCAATTTACCGATGGCGAAACGCGCCGGCGTTTCTGGGAGAAGGTTCTGGCTGGGCCGGCGAAAGAGATGGCGCTGGCCGGTGATCTATCCGGTGCGGAAGCCTATCTGCAAACTCAGTTGACCTCTCCGTCAGACATTGCTGGCGGTGAGGTTTACCTCGTGGGCGCTGGCCCCGGCGACCCTGATCTGCTCACATTCAAAGCCTTACGCTTGATGCAACAGGCAGAGGTGGTGCTTTATGACCGCCTAGTCTCTGCACCGATTCTGGATCTCGTCCGGCGCGATGCAGAGCGCATTTACGTTGGCAAAAAACGTGCGTCTCATACTCTCGAACAAACTGAGATCAACCAGCTGTTGCTCGATCTCGCCCTTCAAGGAAAGCGGGTTCTGCGTCTAAAAGGGGGGGACCCGTTTATATTCGGTCGCGGCGGTGAAGAGATCGAATTGCTCGCTCAGCACCGGGTGCCATTTCAGGTGGTTCCGGGCATTACCGCAGCGTCCGGTTGCGCCTGTTATGCGGGCATTCCGTTGACGCACCGGGATTACGCGCAATCCGTACGCTTTGTTACCGGTCATTTGAAAGATGGCACCACGGATCTCTCCTGGAACGAACTGGTCGGCGGCGATCAAACCTTGGTGTTTTATATGGGATTGGCTGGACTTAAGGATATTTGTGGGAATTTGATCGCATATGGAAAAGATCCGGCGACCCCCTCCGCGCTGATCGAGCAAGGAACCACTCCGCGTCAACAAGTTCATATTTCCACCTTGGCAGGACTGCCGGAATTGGTAGAGGAGCGCGAAGTTCATGCTCCGACCTTGCTGATTATCGGTGGCGTTGTTTCCCTTCACGAAAAGCTGCAGTGGTTCTCATCCAGCCCAGAGAGTGAGCGGTAAAGTTTGGCCGCTTCGCGCCGATAACCATAGTGGAAAACCACTAGCGCCTATGCGAATTGTCTATGAAAATCAACCAGCCACCGCCACCGAGTCCCGCACCGCTGTCGCGCCATCGTGTCACCCAAGTGGACGCGCCAGCGCCGGTCGATAAGGACAAACCGGAGCCGCCCGTCGCACCTCCTTTTATCGACCGGCGTAAGCCCAACTCAGACCGGCGTACGCACAGCGCTGCGCGCGGTCCTTTTAATATGAGAAACGGGCGCGATCGGCGCAAAAATTCCGGCTTTCATATTGAAGAAGATGTTTGATTGAGTCGTGGGAACAGCAGGATAAAACGCGTTCCCTCTCCAAGTGTTGAGCTCACCTGAATCCGGCCCCCGTGAGATTGCACGATACGTTTGACGATACTCAAACCGAGGCCGGACCCTGAATACTGATCCTGGCGATGTAGTCGCTCAAAGGGCGTAAATATCGCGGCTATTTTATCCTCCGGAATTCCTATTCCATTATCCTCCACCAGCACGCTGATGCCATCTTCGGTTTGCTCACCGCTATAAATTCTGACTTGCGGGCGTTTACTGTCGTTGTACTTGATGGCGTTGCCTATGAGATTCGAAAACAATAATTGCAATTGTGAAACATTGCCATTTATTTCCGGTAATTGTTCCACTTCGACATTGCCGTTGCTTTTTGCCACCGTCTCGCCGAGCATGTCTGCCGCGTTACGTGCAGCCAACGTCAGGGAGATCGGTTGATAATTTTCAATAAGTGAATCGATAGACAGGAAGTCCTGCAGATCTTCGATTAATTTTTGAATGCCTTCAATCTTGGTGGAAATCTTGTCCAGATATTGATAGGGCAGGGTATCGTCACTGGGGTATTTTTTCTGCGTTTCCAATTTGAAAATTTGGGCAAAGCGCGAAATTTGCCAAAGGCTGCTTTTGAAATCATGGGTCAGGCTGTAGCAAAACGCTTTGTAGTCTTCATTCTTTTCCAGCAGCGAATGCGTCAGTTTTTTTCGTTCGATAGCGTAATGACAGGCGCGCACCAATTGAGAAGGCGTAAGTTCGTCCTTGGGTAAAAAATCCTGAATGCCTTCTTTCACCAGGCGCTGTGCCAGTTCATCATCATGCAGCGATGTCAGCACGATAATGGGCGGGGCGTCCTCCAGAACCTTGATGCGCTCCACTGTGTCCTGAATAGGTGAATCCGGCAGTTTGAGGTCGCAGAGAAAAACATCTACTCGTTTGCGTTCGAGGTAATCAATAGCTTCTTGCAATGTGGAGTAATGGCGAATTTTGCAGAGTCTGCCAAAGCTGCTTCGCAACATGTCCACGATCAGCTCCAAATGATCTTCATTGTCTTCGGCGATCAGAATATGCATGGATGTACTCCAGAGAAAATCACAGGCTTTGACCGCCTTTTTTGTGTGGCGGTGCGTTCCGCCAGCGATCAAGTAGCGGGCGTATTAGCTCTTCAAATGCGTTTACCTGCAAGGGCTTGGCCAGGTAAATCTCAGCTCCAGCCTTCAGGCAAACTCGCATTTCGGATTCATTTGTCGAAGTGCTCAACATCACCACCGGAATATAGCGCAGTTGGGGGTCTTGTTTGATGGCAATCAGGGTTTCTATGCCATTCATACGCGGCATTTTGATGTCCATAAAAACGAGGTCGGGCAGAGGGGCGCTGCGCTGCTTTAACGAGGCTAAGTATTGCAAAGCATCTTCGCCATTGCGCTGACTGAGAATCTCAATTCCAGGCTCGCAGTCGAGAATGGTGGCCTCGATCAGCTCTGCGTGATCGGGATTGTCTTCGACGATTAAAATTGTTGCCTTGGATGCGCTCATATCCGTCACTTCAGTTCGGGGAAGAGAATGGTGAAATTGGTGCCCTGACCGACTACGGAGTCCAGCACAATTTTTCCAGAGTGTTTTTCCATAATGGTTTTGACAATCGACAAACCGACCCCAGTACCTTCAGCGGCATCCGGGTTCAAGCGTTCAAATACGTGAAAGATCCGCTCCTGGTGATGCTCCGCTATGCCAATACCGTTGTCACTGATGCGCACGCCAGAGTGGCCCGCCTCTTGTGCGGTGCAGATGGTGATCACGGGTGCAACACCTAGTTTGCTATATTTGAGTGCGTTGGAAATGATGTTTTGCAAACATTGAAATAGCAGGCTTTCCTGGGCATATATTTGTGGCAACGGGCCTTCGACCAGAATCTGGGCGCCCATTTTTTTAATGTCGCCTTCGAGAGAGTCCAAAACGCTCTGCAGAGTGACATTGCAATCCACCAGCGCTTTTTCAAGGTCGCGTTTGATAATGCGTGACAGGTGCAGCAAGTCCTGCAGGAGTGATTCCATGGACCGCACGTTGGCGAGTATCCGGTCCAGCTTGTGATGGTGGTTCTCCTGCAGCTGTAGATCGTCCGCATTTTTTAATCGGTTCGCAAAACCTGCAATCGTCACCAGCGGGGCTTTTAAGTCGTGAGAGACGGTATAAATGAATTGTTCCATCTCCTGATTTTTTCGACGCAGTTCCGCATTCAAATTCTTCAACGCCCGCTGTTGATGCAGCCGCTCGCTTATATCGACGATAGAACTGATGACATATGTTTCTTTATCCACGGTAATGGGGGTCAGTCCCACTTCGATTGGAAAGAGATCGCCATCCTTGCGCTGCCCGTGAAGATCGTTCGAACCTCGCGCCATACTGCGTCGGTCGGGGGCTTCGAAATAATTTTGCACGTACAGAGTGTGGATTGACCGCATGCTCGGCGGCACGAGCTGGTGGATGGATTGGCCGATCAGTTCTTCTTTGGTATAGCCAAACATGGCCTCCGCTTCGCTATTAATCAGTACGATATGGCCTTTTTGATTCACCATGATCATGGCGTTGGGCGCAGCTTCGACCGCCATGCGGAAGCGCTCTTCCTCGAGTTTAGTATTGGATATGTCTTTGGCAATGACAGAAAAGCCGATGATTTCCTGTTGATCGGAGTGGATAGGAGAAATGGTGAGCGAGAGATCGATGCGCTGCTTTTTCTTTTCTATGCTGATATCAAGCGTTGAGCCGGCATTTTGTTCAGCGGTGGTCATCAGCAAGGTTTTCAACCTGGCGCCAGCAGATGACGGAAAAAGATTTAGAAATAATTTTCCATCGCAATTTTCCCCGAAGATTCGCAGTGCCGCTTCGTTGGCGGTTGTGACGTAGCCCGCCATGTTCAAAGAGAAAATAGCATCCTCCGCGCTATTAATGATCGCTGCCAGGCGGGCGTTGATTTCGGAGGTTCTAGAGGTTTGTTTTTTCTCATGAATGATGTCCTCCAGCATGTTATCAATGGTTCTGTGGGTCGCGCGCAAGGTAGCGGCTTGGTTATTCAAACGCAAATTGGTATTGCGAATTTCATTCAGGGTGCGGAAGTGCTGCAAGGTGAAGGGGGTTGCGAATAGCAATAACAAGAGGCAAATCAGCAAGGTGCTGAACAGCATCCAATTCGAAATCGCTGTTTTTATTTTAGCGAGCAGTAATTCGTTTGGTGTGGAAGCGATTGCGCTGGCGCTGGCACCCTCGATAGATTGCATCGTCTGTGTATCAATCTGGTCCGCCAACAAATCGAGATTGTTCAATATTCCCGACAGCGTGGTACCCGTCGCCGCGATCAGTACAAACAGCAACAATGTTCCGGCGATATAGCAGAAATAACGTATCGGCATCGTCAGCCTTCGTATATCCGGTAACGCGGCGGCAATCCCTGTTTGGTGAGCTCCTGATTGATCTCTTTTTTTAGTTGGATGATGCGCTCTTCTCGCCCGAGAGAGGCTTCATATACGGAATTCATCTGCCCCAGTTGGGCTTCGAGCGCGCGCTGATGATCTTCCATTAATTTGTATTTTTTCTGTATCTCCGTATTCATAAGAAGGTCGGGTAATTTGGGAAGCAACACCAATGCGGTCACCATGGAAACCGAAGCGGTAACGGCTTTGACCCAACCTTCCAGACGGTATGCGGGAACCCAGGTGGTGTAGATCTCGACTATGTGAGAAAGCCCGCAAAAAAAAATAAAGGAGATAAATAGGTAGGCTAAATCCTTGTGTTGCCCTCGGTATTGATTGCGGATGGTAATGATATAGATGGCAGCGGGAATCAAGATATAGGAAAGGGCAATGACCGCATTGGAGATAACGTGTAGCCAGAGAATATCAGGTGCCCATGAAAAACATTGCCCGTTTGGTAGGAATGGCCCGCTCATTGCTGCTCTCCTGAGATCCCCAATGGTGATTACAGCGAATTATGATGTTAATGGATTAAGTTTAGATGAAAAAGCCGGTGGCTCCGCGCGAATGTGCAGACCATTGAATGATTCAACAATGAAAAGTGGGGGATTTATTTAGGTTGGCGCCAGCGGCCGATACTTTTCAAGCTTTCCACGAAGCGATTACCTCCGGGGGCGGTGACTATGATGACGGAAACATTATCTTTGCCGCCATTTGCAAGCGCTGCTTTGATCAGGCTGGCAACTGCATCTTCGGTGTTTCCCGCAGCATGCAAAATGTCGCAGATCTGCTGATCACTGACGGTATCGCTGAGGCCGTCGCTGCAGAGGAGGATCCAATCGTATTTGTGCCAGTTGCCTTCGATCACATCCACTTTGATCTCTTGCAGCTCCGTGGAGCCAAGGCATTGTGTGATGACATTCTTTTCAGGGTGGCCAGACATTTCCTCGGCGGAGATGATGCCGGATTGATACAACATCTGGACGTAGGAGTGATCCACTGTCAGTTGCTGCAAACTAAAGCCGTCCCGGCCGCGGTTGGACCAGAGGTAGGCGCGGCTGTCGCCGACCCATCCAATCGCATAACGGTTGCCGAAGGAGTGAAGTGCGACTACGGTGGAGCCCATGCCGTATTTTCCGGAGCCGTCCCTCGCGGCTTCCAGTACGGCTTGGTGCGCGTTGTTGATGGCTTCCGGCAAGGATTTGCCTTGATGGATACCTTCTTTAATCACATTGACGGTGATTTCGCTCGCCACTTCCCCCGCAGCGTGTCCGCCCATCCCATCGGCGACCACCCAAAGGCCAAGCTTGGCGTCGCTCCATATCGCGTCTTCGTTATTGTCACGCAACAACCCTACGTCAGTGGCTTGGCTGTAGTTTTTACCCGACATAAGGGCACATACTTCCCATGAAAATGAAATTTAGACTAACTGAAATGACCCAGTGTGTCGCGGACGTAAGCGATAGAGTGTGACATTCCTATTGGTAGGTTTTGAAGTTTGATATAAAGTCAAACGCAAAACAATCCTGCCTGGAAGCTGGCCTGATGTTGCAATTGAGGTTTGTCGGTAGTGAAAAACCCCCTGTCTGGCTAGTGGAGGAAACCTACATTATTGGCAGTGGGGCAGGGTGCCACATCCACTTGCCCCATCCCTCTGTGGCCGCTCAGCACGCCCAACTATCAGTCATTGATGAACGTGTGACAATTGGCCCGATGGCCGATAGTGCGGTGATATTGGTCAACGGCTGCCATGTGTCCAGTGCGACTCCTTTAACCCACGATGCCCAACTGCAAATCGGCGCGTACCAGCTGCGGATTGTCGATCCCAAACGGGAGCGGCCAGTGGTCAATCCTCTCGAAACCGCAGCCGCCTCCCCCTGGGCCCTGCAAAGCAAAACGACCGCGCTGGCCAACAAACGGTTTCCAGTGGCGAAGGATATGGTTGTCGGCCGCGCCCGCGAGTGCGATCTGTGCCTCGCGGTTGCTCACCTCTCCCGCCGCCACGCGCGTTTGTTTTTTGACGCTGGCGCATTGTGGGTGGAAGATCTGAACTCCGCCAACGGCACTTTTTTGAACGGACGCAGGGTTGAGCGCGCTCGTTTGCGCACCGGCGATGAATTGGCGTTCGACACATTGGTTTTTGTGGTTAGCGGCGAAGAACTGGCGGCACCCGAGTCTCCAGATGAAAAGACCTCTCTGCGTCCGGCTCTCAAAGCGGATATCTCACTGCCACATCCGCCTGTGCGGGAGATGAAGGCGAACCGGCAATCTCCGGAGCTGCCGGCGCCCAGAAAACCCGCATTGGATTCCGGAGATGAAGCCAATGCGCCCACTGCATATAGCGCTGCGGTTTTATGGGGTGGTGTCCTCATCGTTATCGTCCTGACAGCATTAGCCATCTTCTATTTTGCCGATTGACGAATA
>JBQGED010000176.1:0-5125 GCA_052039425.1 Sphingobacterium griseoflavum
GATTGCAGCACAAAACCGACGAAACGATCACGCTCGCGCTGCACGCGGGCCATCACCGCTTTGCCATCAATCAGCGTTTGAGGATTCGTCACGCCAAAAATTGTGCTGTGACGACTGCGATGAGCGGCCTCGGCAGCGGCAATTAATAATTTGCTCGGCATGCAGCCGACTCTGGCACAGGTAGTCCCCAGCGGGCCGCCGTCGATCAACAAAATTTTCTCCGTATGTTTGCTGGCCGCGCGATATGCCCCGAGCCCAGCGGTGCCAGCGCCCAGAATCGCCACATCGACATCGTGAATTTTCATGGTCCCTCCAAATTTTGCTGTGTCAATGACAACGTGGATTATGCGCCGTGAACGACACAATCCTCCAGCTCTCAACTTATTCATCGATCACTTGTTAAGATAGCGGCTTTTTCACCGGTTCTGACATGAGGCCCCCTATGACAAAGGTTCTGATTCCTATCGCCGACGGCACCGAAGAAATGGAAGCTGTTATCACCATCGACGTGTTGCGCCGCGCTGAGTTCGATGTCTGCGTTGCCTCCGTGATGTCAGAAAGAAAAGAGGTCATCACCGCACACAATGTCCGCATTGTTGCGGATGTGCTGCTGGAAGAATGTGTGGAAAAGGAGTGGGATATGATTGTGCTGCCCGGCGGCATCCCCGGCGCAATCCATCTGCACAATTCAGGCTCGCTGCTAGCACTGCTGCGCAACCAGATTGCGCAACAGCGCTGGGTTGCCGCTATTTGCGCGGCGCCCGCTGTGGTGCTCGGTCGCCACCAACTCATTCCCAATGCCAATGCCACCTGCTATCCGGCCTACCAAGAGGAACTCTCGAGACAAACTGCGGCCGTAAGTCAAGAGCGGGTTGTGGTGGACGGCAAGCTCATCACCAGTCAAGGTCCAGGTACAGCAGTGGAATTTGCGCTGCGTCTGGTGGAGCTATTGGGTGGTAAGCAGAAGGCAGACGAGGTGCAAAAGGCGATGGTCGTCACTCAAACCGGGGCATCCGCCGCCTAGGGCTGGCCAGCCGTCATACGAAGTGCTAAGGTTCAGTGATGATCATTACGCAGCCCCGCAAATTATTCCTTTCCGACGCGCAAGCCCGCGGGCTTGTCTGCGCCTTGCTTTTCACGGGCGGTTAGGAAGCACTTCCTAGCCGCCGCACATTTTGACATACATACCAATATTTGGTGCTTACGGCACCTTTTTGCATTTGCGGAGAATTTTATGACTTTTGCACAACAACATACGGAATCTGTATCTCTGATCGTCAGCAAAGCGGATTACCAGCGCCTGGTGCCGCTGATTCGCGACAGTGAGCTGGAACTCGCCGATGCGCTGGATGAAGAACTGTCACGCGCCGACATAGTCGACAGCCAGAACCTGCCGGGCGATGCGGTGGCCATGAACAGCACGGTCACCTACCGTGATTTGGAAACCAAAGCCGAAACCACGGTTACTCTGGTCTTCCCGACAGAAGCCGATATCGCAGAGAAAAAGATTTCTGTTCTGTCTCCGGTGGGAGTTGCACTGTTGGGATTGCGCATCGGCGGGCGTATTCAATGGCCGATGCCGAACGGCAAATTCAAACATTTCGAAATTCTGGCGGTTACACAAAACTGACCGGACGGGGAACGACCATGGCCAAAAACAATGTGTTTTGGAATCAGATGTTGATGCGCAGCGACAGCATCATGGACATTGACCCCAATGCGCCCGACGCCCTAGAACAGGTGCGGGCGCAACTGAACACAATTGCCGAACAATTCGGTCGCGTTTTCGACCCCGCAGACCAGTTTGAAGAATATGTTGCTGTAGCCTTGTGCCAAGCGCTGCAGCGAGCCCTTACGCCCAAAATTGCGGCGCCGGTTTGCAAAGTTGCGGTGCAAAAGCAAGTCGCCCCGACGCCTGCTAAAGCGACTCCACCGCCTACACCAGCGAGCCTTCAGAAAGGCACAACCACCAAAAAGGTTGAGACCAAAAAATCGTCTGCGCCGAGAAAGAACTCGAAGAAGTAATGAGAAGGCGAACTGCCGTCTCGTGAATACTCAATAATTCCTCTGCCGTTCCTGCCGGAGCCGCTCTCAATCTCCGGCTCCTCCCGCACCAGATCCGACCATTTAATGTACGAAAATAGGTCACCGATTCCGCTAATTCTCCTGCTTTATTCCTACGAAAAAAAATGGATTCAAAAAATTGAAATACTCTTCTGGCACAAAGTGGCGGAAGCGCTGAAAGTGCTAATTTTCATTCACGCCTAGATTGTTGTTGTGTTCAGCAAATGGGCGGAGCTATCCTTTCCGCTCCTTCCGCAATACCCTTCCCACAGACATTAAGCAGGAGAGCTGTATGGACTTTCTCATAGGTCGCAATACGTCTGCAGATCAATGCCCAAAAAATTCAGACGGCACGTCACAACGCATTTTTTATCGCTTGGCAACGCTATTTTTGCTGATATTTTTTTGCGTACAAGCCAATGCGCAAGCAACAGTGAGCGTGACGCTCAACAAAATTTACCATCCCATTTATGTTTCGGTTGGCGATCATCCAGCCCTGGCGTTAAAAACCAGTGACATGGGTAAAACCATCGACATCAGCCATTTATTCGGCGCTGGCGACAACACCTTGAGAGTGCGCGCTTTTAATCCGACGTCGCGCTTTACGGAATTCGCGCTGCAAATAGCAGTTACCGGTGACGCGCCCTCGAATTTCAATATCGCTTGCACAACGAACGCCGCACCATGCGGCAGTAATGCGCAGATTTCTGCGGTGCAATTCGATGCAGGGCCAGATGAAGACACCACCGTCAAGTGGGATTTATTTTTTGACCAGACCTACAACATTCCTCTGGAAAATGCGTTGCCGAAACGCAGCGTGCAAATTGCCCACAATGCGTTGGCGGAAGGCGAATCGGGCTACATATACATCAATAACGCCTTTACCGGATTTACTGTCGCCGACAACAAAAGCTTTCTTTTGCCGCAGGGCGAATATCGGATTGCGGTGGGCGGATTTTCGGAAGAGCCTATCAGCCTCACGGGCTTTGAGAAACAAGGCGGCAACGTGGTTGATGTGGTGCTGGATCATAGCGCCTACTCTGGGCGCTACTTTGAACGAACGCTTACCCTCACCAACGATACCCTTGTCGACCTGACAGCCACGGCACCGCTGCCGGTGCAACACGAGTTAAGCATTGTGGTGGTACCGGTAAAAAATACCGTCGCGTACAACAAGGACAATCAATTTATCGGCAACTTCACTTTGGATGAGTCGTACATCGAGCGTTTCTATAACATGATGCGCGCAATGGATCAGGATTACGTCAGACCATTTTCCTATGGACTGAACAGCTGGAATGTCAGCCTGCACCCACTGGTAACAGAACCGGCAATCCGCCATTTTGACTGGGCAGTGGACACAGGGCGATTTCTGCAGGAGGCGAATCTGCGCCGGCTGCAGGATCAATACGACGTGGTCATGGTGATTTATAACGTCGAAGGATTGCCTTTCATCTACGCTGGCGCATTGGGTGGTTATGCTTTCGTCCAACAGCCTTTTTATACCGGCCAGAAAACCGTCGCAGATAGCGGCGGCACGCCAATTTTGACGCGCAACACGGCTTTTGAAACCGGTGAGCGCGAGCTGCCCCATGAAGCCGCTTTTCACGAGCTATTGCACATCGTTGAACAATGGAATTCCGACAAGCTGTTCCGCTGGAACGGCATTGATGGCCTTCACGGTGGCGAGCAGCACGGCTATATCAATCGAAATGCTAGCAACCCCCAGGCGGTCTCCGGCTGGGCGCACTACCACGCGGAATTTATGCAAGGACGAGTGCCCGAACTCAACGAGCTGTACAAGGGAGCACCTGCCGCGTTTCCCGTAGCCTGTGGGCAGGACTGCATTCGCACTGGAGTGTTCGACAGCATCCGCACCGGCATCGGTAACCTGCATCGATTACCGGAAAACGGTATTTACGCGCTGCGCAATAAATACAGAAGCGACCGTTATCTCAATCAAGACCTCGGCGCAAGCCAGGCAAGCGGCACCATTTTGCCAGCGTCTCTGCACTGGTTTATTGAACGGGTGGATCTGCCCAATGAGGATATTTTCTTCCGTCTGCGCAGAGCGGATTCCACCAATCAATACCTGACTTTGGACCCCGCAGGCCCCGCTCTTTATTTAGGGGAATTGGAAAGCAACGGTCGCGCAGACTGGTATTTGAACGGCGGGGACACAGAATTCCGTCTGGTCAATAAAGCCACCGGCCACTATATCCATATGGAAAATAGCGAAACCGGCCTGGAACTGGTAACCGCGGCTGCCGATGACCGCGTGATCGGCTGGTGGAGCTCGGCCTGGAATTTTATTACAGTCAGCGCCGGATCCTCTTCCTCATCAAGCAGCTCAAGTTCGTCGTCGAGTAGTTCCAGCTCGTCATCGAATAGTTCCAGCTCGTCATCCAGTTCGAGTTCATCGTCCAGCTCGAGCAGTTCAAGCAGCTCGTCCAGCGCCAGCTCAGGTGCTGCGTCCGGCGCCTACTGCAACTGGTGGGGCACGCCTGTCCCCCTCTGCCAGGTCGCTACATCCGGCTGGAGCTGGGAGAACAATCAGAACTGTGTCGCGGTCAGCACCTGCAGCGGTCAACCAGACCCTTATGGAGTCGTCAACGGCCACGCCTCCAGCTCCAGCAGTTCATCTGGCGGCACACCCGCGCAGTGCAACTGGTACGGCACGCAGATTCCGGTGTGTCAAAACCAGGAGGTCGGCTGGGGGCGGGAGAATAACCGCGACTGTGTAGGTGCCCTGACCTGTCAAAATCCATAACAAGTCGTCTTCGCCCCAACCCAACCCTTACCAAACGGCACTCCAGGTGCCGTTTGTCATTTGGAAGGCCGATTTGGTCCCTCTCGAATGTCCCCAAGCGGCGCTCGCGCAAAGTATTGATTGATCAAAATCACACTTCATTTCTCATTAAGCGCGTTTCGACCACAAGGTTGATACCATCGGCACACACAATAACCACAAATCGGGCAAACACAATTTCAATGGGTACTCTCATGGCAAAACACCATCATCTCACCGGCAATCTCGGGGGCGCTTTGGCCCTGTCCTTAG
>JBQGED010000177.1:0-3620 GCA_052039425.1 Sphingobacterium griseoflavum
GTCGAACGCGCATAACCGTCAGCCGCGTGAGTAGCGGCCTGTTCGTGCCTTACCAGAACGTGTTTGATTTTCTTCTGGCGAAACAAGGCGTCGTAGATATGCAATGCCGCACCACCCGGGTAGCCGAAAATGCACTCAACGCCTTCGTCCGCCAGGGCTCGTAGCAGCATGTCACCGCCGGAAAGTAATTCCACTGTTGCTGTCCTCTGTTGTCAGATGTAAACGTTCATACGGTTCAAAAATGCCGAAATAGCAAAATCCCCGGGCTAGCAAACCCGGAGTTTGAACCGAATAAGTTGCGAATTTGTTGAAGCTGACTCAATAACGCCACCTGGTTAAAGCGGGCAGCATCCAATTTGGATGCCGGAATTACGCTATTGAGTAGGGCTGCTCGGGTATGCGCCCCCGCACTTCAGGATGGTCGGGCAAAGGGTTGTTTGCCGTTGAGCAGAGCAATCGCGTCGAGGTCTATCGACGGAGTCTGCCAGCCATCTGGCGAACTGTTCATTTTCTCTACTGACCGGGCAATGTCAAGCATGGCGCACCGTAGAATAGCGGCCTCGACGCCTTTTTTTCGCTTGTATACACTCCATGGTCGCTTTTTACCGAGATATCCGCATGAAGATTCTGTTTATCGGCGGTACTGGCAATATCAGCCTCTCCACCAGTCAGCTGTTGTTATCCCAGGGACACGAACTCTGGTTGCTGAATCGCACCGGCGGTCACCCTGCGTTGCCGGGCGCGCATTTTATTCGCGGCGATATTCATCACAGTGCTACGCAACTTGCCTTGGCGGAGCAGGAGTGGGATGTGGTGGTTAACTGGGTCGCTTTCACCGCGGCGGAGGTGGAACGGGACGTAGGTTTGTTTCGCAACCGAACCCGCCAATATGTGTTTATCAGTTCCGCGTCGTGTTACCAGAACCCAGGCCCTTCTCCGTTTATCACCGAACGCACGCCGCTGGAGAACCCGTTCTGGGAATATTCGCGCAACAAGATCGCCGCAGAGAGAACCTTGTTTAACGCCTATGAAAGCCGCGGGTTTCCCGCCACCATCGTGCGACCATCCCACACCTACTCCACGGTCATTCCCCTGACCATTGGCGGCTGGCAGGAATACACTGCCGTGACGCGGATGAAACAGGGTAAGCCGGTTGTGGTTCAGGGCGACGGCACCTCTGTCTGGACGCTCACTCACGCTGAGGATTTCGCCCGGGGTTTTGTCGGGCTGCTCGGCAACAGCGGGGCCATAGGCGAGGATTTTCACATCACCTCTGATGAATTTTTGACCTGGGACACGATCTACCAACTCACAGCGGCAGCGGCGGGCACGGAAGCTAAGATCGTGCATGTTACGTCCGACCGGATCTGCGCCATGGATTCGGCCTACGAAGGCACCTTGCTGGGTGACAAATCCGTAAGCGCCATCTTCGACAACAGCAAGATAAAACGCCTGGTGCCGGAATTCCGCGCGCAGATTCCCTATCGGGAAGGCATCAAAAGAACCATTGCCTGGTTTGAAGCCGACCCCAGCCGGCAGGTGTTCAATACCGCCACAGACGCCTTCATCGAGAGGTTGATCGCTACCACCCGCTAAGGGCGCATACAAGCTGCCGAGCGCAACACAAACCCAAATGCCAAGCGGCGCTATACTCAAGCACAGCGCTGTATAAAAACCGGAAACAGATGACACCTGAAGGTAATGACATGACAACCGCACGACATTCCAGCGCAAGCTGCCGTAAAACATTGACTGGCATTGGCACAGGTCTTCTGCTGATCTTTTCCTTGGGCGCCTCCGCGACTGAGCTCTACCGCTGGACAGACTCCCGCGGTGTCATTCACTTCACCGATAAACCGCCCAAAGGCGTGAACGCGGAGCGGGTAGGCACCAAGCGCTCCAACACCTTGAGTCGCCCCGCGCAAGACGCGGAGGAAGCCGAAACCGCCCAAGCCGCCGATCCCAACGCGGAGCGCTGCCGTATAGAGCGTGAACGCCTAGCCGTATTGCAGAGCAACAGCCGAATTCAAATGGAAGGGCGCGACGGCAATTTGAGGGAATTGTCCGAGGAAGACGTGCGCCAGGAAATCTCTCTTACTCAGCGGGCGATCGAACGCTTCTGTAAACCCGCAGTCCCGACTGCTGAATAATTAAAATCCCGCTCCAGCACAGCCGGAGCGGGATCGCGCTTTAACGGCGCGGGGTAAACACAACCTTTTCACCCTGCAATTCCGCCGAAATGGTATCGCCGGGTGTAAATTTTCCAGCGAGCACTTCCTGCGCCAAAGGGTTTTCGATCATCTGTGTGATGGCACGTTTTAATGGCCGTGCGCCATACACAGGATCGAAGCCCGCTTCCGCCAGTCGCTCCATTACCTGCGGCGCCATATCCAAACGCAAATCCCGTTCGGCAAGACGTTTGCGCAACAGGCCCAACTGGATTTCGGCAATACCCATAATCTGGTTGGCCGCCAGCGGATGGAACACCACCACTTCGTCGATACGGTTGATGAATTCCGGGCGGAAATGCCTTGCCACCACTTCCATCACCGCAGCTTTCATCGCGTAATAGCGATTTTCGTTCTGACTTTCCTCACTGTCGCGAGAGCCGTCCAAGCGAATGGTGTCGAACGAGCGATTATTCGCCAGTTCCTGAATTCGATCTGAGCCGAGATTGGATGTCATCACCACAACCGTATTGCGGAAGTCCACGGTGCGTCCTTGGCCATCCGTCAGACGGCCATCCTCCAACACCTGCAACAGGATATTGAACACATCCGGGTGCGCTTTTTCCACTTCGTCCAACAGCACTACGGAATAGGGTTTGCGACGCACCGCTTCAGTGAGATAACCGCCCTCCTCGTAACCGACATATCCCGGAGGAGCGCCGATAAGTCGCGCCACCGAATGTTTTTCCATAAATTCCGACATGTCGATGCGCACCATAGCGTCCTGGGTGTCGAACAGGAATTCCGCCAGGGATTTGCACAGCTCGGTTTTACCTACACCGGTGGGACCCAGAAATAAAAAGGAACCGTTGGGACGATTCGGGTCCGACAAGCCAGCGCGCGAACGACGCACCGCATTGGCCACCGCCTGTACCGCTTCATGCTGGCCAATTACCCGCTTGTGCAACGAGTCCTCCATACGCAGCAGTTTTTCCCGCTCGCCTTCCAACATTTTCGAGACGGGAATGCCAGTCCACTTGGACACGACTTCGGCGATTTCCTCATCGGTGACGCGATTGCGCAACAAGCGCATTTCCAGCATTTCCGCTTGGCTCGCCATATCGAGTTGTTTTTCCAGAGCGGGAATAATGCCGTACTGCAATTCCGACATGCGCCCCAAGTCGCCGGCGCGGCGCGCGCTTTCAAGATCCAGACGCGCCTGCTCCAAACTGCTCTTAATTCCCTGAGAACCTTGCAAAGCCGCTTTTTCCGAGCGCCAGATTTCGTCGAGATCCGCGTATTCGCGCTCTAAATTTTCAATATCCTGATTAATTTTCTCCAGGCGTTTGCGTGCCGCCTCATCCTCGTCTTTTTTCACCGCCTCGCGTTCAATTTTCAATTGGATGAGCTTGCGTTCGAGGCGATCCATTTCCTCTGGTTTGGAATCGATCT
>JBQGED010000178.1:0-11641 GCA_052039425.1 Sphingobacterium griseoflavum
ATAGGTGACGCGTGCGATACCTTGACGGATAGCGACAGCGACGGCATCGCCGATAGCAAGGACAACTGCCCGGCAGTGGCCAATGAAAATCAGGAAGATACCGATGGCGACGGCACTGGCGATGCGTGTGACACCGATATCGACGGCGACAGTATCGCCAATGAAAAGGACAACTGCCCGTTGGTGGCGAATACCGATCAGGCAGATCTTGATAAAGATGGCAAGGGCGATGCCTGCGATAGCGATGCCGATGGTGATAGCGTGGCGGATGAAGTGGACAATTGCCCTGCCGTCAGCAATGCCAAACAGGAAGACCTGGACGGCGATGGAATTGGCGATGCGTGTGATACGGACATGGACGGTGACGAGGTGCCGAATAGTTCCGACAACTGCCCGAAAATCGCTAATGCTGATCAAGCGGACCGCGATGGCGACGGCGTTGGTGATGAGTGCGATACCGAGGAAAATATCGCCTGTGGACCCAACGCGTTATTCAAGCCCATGCTTGAAGGAGCGACAGTTTCTTCCGGCGTGCGCCGTGGATTGTGCGTAGGTTGTGGAGTGTTGAATCCCAATAACCTGATTAACAACAGTCTGACCGATGCTGCACGTATTGTGACCATCGCAGGCGCTGGCGCAGAAGTGTATGCGCGCGTCACTCGCGGCGGATCCAGTGAATATTCCGCGAACGACCGCGTCGGGATCTTGGTTTCCACTCCGGACGGCCGGCTTACCAATACTCAGTTGGAAAATATTCAGATCAAAACCTTAAATTCGGATCGCGTCCAGGAAACCTTTGAAGCTCGCGGTGCGGGGGCATCGGCAACGTTGACACCGGTTTATAACGACCCGAACCGCTTCCTGCTTATTGTCAACACCAGCATGGATTTCAATTCGATAGAAATCAGTCAGCGGGCAAGAATCGGTGTGGTGCGTTCTCTGGATGTGCATGCCATGTGTGTGGCGCCGCCGGTAGTATCTGCGAAGCCATAATATGTCCAGTTCCTGACCCGGGTCTTCAAAGAATCACCGGGTCAGGAAATTGCAGCATCGTTAGCGAGTATTTCAGGAAATGCCAGCATGGTTCGAATCATTGCAGCTCTGATTTGCTTTCATCTATTGGTGGCCTGCGATGATTATCCGCGTGACCCGAAAGGATCTCTCCTTGCCGCACAAAATCAGGTTTTGAAAGTTGGCGCCTCGGAGTTTTCTCCGTGGATCCGGTGGCAAAATGGCATTGCCACCGGCAGTGAGGCAACACTTGTTGAAGACTTCGCCCGCTCAATCGGCGCTCGCGTGGAGTGGATAAAGGGGAGCGAAGAAATGCTTATGACAATGTTGGAAGTCCACGAATTGCATTTGGTGGTGGGCGGCATTACTGCAGAATCGCCGTGGAGTCGTCGTGTGGCTTTGACTCGCCCGTATCTGAAACAACATTATTTAATATGCAGCACTGATGAAAACTTGTCGCCGCGCATGGTAAAAAATCAAAAAGTCGCGATGCATAAAGACTCCATGCTGAGTGCACACATTAAAGACAAAGATGGCATACCCGAACGGCTTGATTCTTTAGAAAATTATCGCGGCCTGATTGCGATTTCTGCGGATGAGCGCAACCGTTATCCCTGTGGGCAGGAGCACATTCGACTAAAACCCAGCGAGCACGTAATAGCGTTACCCATGGGTGAAAACGCGTTGCTAATGGCGGTAGAAAAATTCCTGCACGGAGTCCGTCGCTGATATGTCAATAGGTCATGCGGTTTCCGTAACCATTCCTGATGATTTGCAAGCGGACTACCGCCAGGCGATCCGCCTGGAGTGGATCACTGTTTTTTATCTCGCCAGCGTTGCCGTCGTCATGTACCTCGCATCCGGAAATTCCAAGGCCATGGAAGCGGCGTGGATTGAGGATGTCGTCGGAATATTTCCGGCAATTGCTTTTTTGGTGGCATCAAAAATTCATGGCAAGCCGGCCACCGATCGATTTCCTTACGGATTTCAAAAAGCGTTCACGGTTGCTTTTGTAGGCGCGGCCATAGCTTTATTAGTGCTGGGACTTTACGCGTTTGTGACGTCACTGATTGCGCTTATCAAGGCGGAACATCCCAGCATAGGTACGTTTCCCTTGTTCGGCAAAGAACATTGGCTCGGTTGGCTAATGCTGGCTGCGTTAATGTACAGCTGTATACCCGCCATTATTCTCGGTCGCCTTAAATTGCCTCTGGCTAAACGCCTCCATGAAAAAGTTCTTTTTGTAGATTCTCATGCGCAAAAAGCAGACTGGTTGACGGCAGCGGGTGGAATGGTGGGGGTTATTGGAATCGGGTTCGGTATATGGTGGCTGGATTCTGTCGTCGCCATCGCCATCTCTTCCAGCATCGTCTATGACGGAATCACCCGAACGCGTGACAGTATGAAAGATCTCCTTGAAGAAATGCCGATGACCACGGACAACAAAAATATCCACCCATTGGTGAATGATGTTATTCGCACATGTCTTGAATGCGAATGGGTAAGCGACGTGCGGGTGCGGCTAAGAGAAAGTGGAATGGTCTTCGTTGGCGATGTGCTGGTCATACCCAAACAAAAGGATAACCTGATCCACCGTGCCGCGCAGCTGCGAGAGGATTTAATGGCCATAGATTGGAAAATCGCGGATATCGTGATCAGCCCAGTTCGTGATTTCACTCAATTGCGGGAGAAATAAGCCGCCGCTAAGCCGGATATCAAGCGCGGAATTCTGATTTTTTTCTAATTCCGTTTCACATAAGTCTTCAAATACGTGAATTTCCGTATTCCCTATTTTTCCGTGTCCTCTATCGTGCGTACCAAGCAGTAAACAATCATGAAGAATGGACGATTAGGGGATACGATGAAAAGCAAAATAATTCTCACACTTTGCATAGTCTTAAGCGCCTGTGGCGGATCCTCAGATGTAGGCTCTCCTGGTGGCGGGTCTTCTGTCGGTAGCTCCGGTTCCGGATCTCATAGTGGGAGTTCAAGCGGTTCACTGCCCGGCGGCGGTTCATCCTCTTCTGGAGGTCTCGGCGGCTCCTCTTCCGGTGCTCCTGTGCAGGCCGGAACCTTGACCGCCGGTGATTACGATGATCTGCTCAATTTTGGTGTTTATCACCAATACATTAGTGATTTTCTGCAAAAGTATCCCGAAATCACCGATATACCTTACGTAGATGTCAATGCAAAAGTTGCGGTGAGAGTATCGGATGCCGCTGGCGATCCTTTGTTTGGTGCAAAGGTCGTCATCCGCTTGGAAAACCAGAGCGACGTGATTTTGAAAACACCAGTCAATGGTGTCGTCCATTTTTACCCCGGTTTCGATAAAACCACTGACAGCGTGGAAATTGCTATCGAAGTAGATGGAAGTGACGACATTATTCAAACGGTGGCACTGAAGGATCTGCCTGACGAGCGCGTAATTGAAGTACAGGTTCCGTCAATCAATCAATCCCCCATGCAGCTGGACATTGCACTGGTTGTGGATTCAACGGGCAGCATGGGCGATGAAATTCGCTATTTGAAAGCTGAACTCACTCAGGTTTTTAACGATATTGAAGGAGCTTATGACAACCTATCCCTTGCGGCCGGGCTAATTTCATATCGTGATGTAGGCGATTCTTATGTCGTATGGCCTTTCCCAATGACGACAGATTTGCTCCAGTTTGAGCTCGATCTCAACGGTATTGGCGCCGCTGGTGGTGGCGATTATCCAGAGGCAATGGATCAGGCGATGGAAGCTGCCTTGGAGCTAGAGTGGCGCGATGAAAGCGTAAAAATTATTTTGCTGGTCGCGGATGCACCGCCGCACAACGACAAAATGGCGGCCACCTGGGACGTCGCAAAAATCGCAAGGCAGCAACAAATTCATATCGTTCCCGTCGCTGCCAGCGGAGTGGGAGACACCGCAGAGTTTTTAATGAGATCCATGGCGGCACTTACCAATAGTCGGTACATTTTTCTCACCGATGACTCAGGTGTCGGCAATCCACACGCGGAGCCAAGTATTGATTGTTATGTGGTGACACGTTTGGACTCCGCGATACGCCGCGTGATCAGCCAATTAGTTACCGGCGAACGGGTAGAGCCCACCACCCCCGAAATTATTCGCACAGTAGGAAATTACGATGAGGGGGTTTGTTTGCCTGCTGAAAATGAGAGTGATGAAGAAGAGGATTCCCAGGAGAACAAGCAGTGATTGAGTGTTGGTTTGCTGCACAATAACCGGCGTATACGCCGGTTATTGAAAAGTCCTCAGTCGACTTTACGACCTTTCCCACTCTCCGCCCGCTTGCGATGTTCGCTCTGCACGTAAACCGTATCCGTCGTTGCCATACTGGCATGGCCGAGGTCTTCCGACACATCTTTTAATGCTCGACCTCTCTCAATTTCCATGCTGGCGCCGGTGTGGCGCAACCAGTGGGTGGATGCCTCCTGCAATTTGCGCGCAGCGTCTTCGCCAACCCTGGTTTTCATTTTGACGTATGCGGAATCAAATACTTCCTGTACCAGGCGGGTTAAATGACGTGCAGTCATACCTCCCTGACCGCGTACTTTTTCCACCAGCGGCGATTGTTCGCCGGGGAAGGGCAGAGGGGATAAGCCGCGGAAGACGCGGTAGCGTTTTAAATAATCCAGATATTGCGTAGGCACTGTTACGTCACGCAGTTTTCGGCCTTTGCCGAAAATTTTCAGCCACCAGTTCTGATTTTCGTCCTGCCAGAAATGCCCCATCACCGGCGACCAGTCGCGGCGCTCGGACAGTTCGGAAATTCGCAGAAACAGGGTTTTTAATGTAGCGATGATGAACAGACTGCGTTCGTAAACGGAATCTTCATTTGCCATTTCCAGCACGGTTTCGAGCACATATTGCCACTGCTCTTCTGACAAGCGGCGAACTTCCTTAACCTGGGCATCCGCAATGAAATAACGGCAATCAGCTTTGGCGAGCTGTGCAGGATTGCCGGCGCAGAGTTCTTCGTTCATCAAATATTTATAGAACGCGATCAGTGCGGTGAATGTGGCGGTGAGCGTTTCCTGGGAGGGTTTGTATTTCTTTTTGTCCTGATTGACCGACGGCTGGTTTTTCGGAGTTTTCAGACGGAAGGGCGCCCATTGGGAATTGCTGCGGAAAAAGCCGTCCTGGAAAAGAAATCGATCCGCATTAGCCAGGCTGATCCAATTGACCGGTGGGCGCCAACAAAAATCGGCATATTCGAGCAATTGTGGTTTGCGCAATTCAATAATCGGTTTATCGCAGAATAAAAACGCCCATAAAAGGAAGCGTTCAACTTCATTGCGAAAGCGCGTATAGGTGTGCTCAGATTTATTGCGCCCGATATAGAGCAGGAAATCCCGACCCCATTGCCAGTGCTGTTGACGCCACGCCTGGCCTGTCTGAAGAAACCCCTGCAGCTCTGGATAATCCTGCAAACTGAGGCGCGGCAGCGCCTCGTAAACGGGGTAGAGCGGCTGCGGGGCAGGGATGGACATAGGCTTTTATTTGGCCGTTGTTTCGCCGTAAAGCTGCTCGTCCTGCTCGGCGAGCTGTTGTTGCAGAGTGGCCAGATCGTCGTGGGCAATATTGATATGACCCAGCTTGCGTCCAGGGCGATCGGTTTTGTTGTACCAGTGGAACGTGCTCGTACCGCTTAACCAGGACGGCCCAGGATGGCGCGGCTGGTGTTTGGTAAGATCGCGTGAACCGAGAATATTGACCATGCCTTTGGGGCCATTCGGCTGCGTGTTGCCCAAGGGCCAATCCAGAATTCCGCGCAAATGATTTTCAAATTGGCTGCAAATTCCTGCGTCCATGGTCCAGTGACCGCTGTTGTGTACACGCGGCGCTAATTCATTCACCAGCAGTTCGTCGCCGCAAACAAAACATTCCATCGCCAACACGCCTACGTAATTTAATTCGTTAAATAGGCGCTCCATATAATCCCGCGCATTGCGCACGGTTGCTTCTGGCAGATTGGGCGCAGGCGTAATGGAACGAATCAAAATGCCGCGACGATGCAAGTTTTCTGTTAGCGGATAAAACACGGTTTCGCCAGACGTGGAACGCGCGCCGATCAATGATGCTTCGCGGTCAAAACGCACATGTTTTTCAACCACCCAGGGTCCGGGTGGGCTTTCGCGTTCGAAACTTTCGAGATCGGCTTCTGAATGAATTTGCCACTGATTTTTACCATCGTAGCCGGATTCCACAGCCTTAATAAAAAGTGGCAAGCCAAATTCGTTGTAAGCAGCGCGCACTTCAGCAAATGTATCGGCAACTTTAAAACTTGCGGTGGGAATAGCCAGACGGCTCAACAATTGTTTTTCCCGCGCGCGATGCTGGGTTTGATAAACCGAATCCGGATTGGGATGAACCTGTGTCAAATCGGCAAGTCCGCGCAGCAAATCCACGGGCACAGCTTCTTTTTCTACGGTAATGACTGCAGGTCGGCCCAACGCATTGAACAGCTCGCGGAAAGCCGCTGCGGATGGTTCGTTCAGCAACTCGCCGAGATCCCAGACAATTTTTTCACCCAGGCCGTCGACACATTGAGTAGATTCGTCCGGCTCAACCAGAAAACTGAACTGGATACCCAGTCGCAAACCGTCCAATGCCATCATGCGGGCCAATTGGCCACCGCCGATCACCGCAACGCGCATTATTCAACCTCCACCGGCACATCACTGGTCTGGCGGGCACGCCAGTCGCGCAAGCGGGCGGTCAGAGCGGGATCACTCAAAGCGAGAATCTGAGTGGCCATCAGCCCGGCGTTAAAAGCGCCAGCACCGCCGATTGCCTGGGTTGCGACAGCAACGCCACGGGGCATTTGCACGATGGAAAGCAAACTGTCCATGCCATTGAGTGCATGGCTGGAGACTGGGACGGCAACGACCGGTAGTTCAGTCATGGACGCCGTCATGCCGGGCAAATGGGCCGCGCCGCCAGCGCCAGCGATAATAACTTTATAGCCAGAGGCCGCAGCGCCTGTAGCGAACGACACCAAACGATCCGGCGTGCGATGCGCGGAAACCACCATGGCCTTATAACCGATGTTGAATTCATCCAGAACATTGGCGGCTTCGCGCATGGTCGGCCAGTCAGAGCGCGACCCCATGATAATCGCCACCGGTACGTTGCCGCCCGATGCTTGGTCTGTGTTGTTCATTCGGTATCCCGTCAGGTTGAAAATGTCGCGATTATGGCGGTTTGTGCAGAAGCTAGAAAGCGGATTTACCGGGCTTAAAAAGCAGATTTGGCCCAGGGAACTCAGCATAAGCGCCAAAGAGCGCGGCATTATACACGCGTGGAAAGGCAATTAGGACTAGTCCAATACTAAACAGTATTGGACATAGAGAGATCTCTTTGAAGGTCCGTTTTGTACCCGCCTATCTAAACGACTCTCCAATTCGGTCACCCTCGCTGCACGTGCCCATTCTTCTGGGCGGATGCCAATCTCAATCCAAGTGCTAGAATGCGCCGGTTAACAGCCACAACAAGGAAGGCAGTCTATGGAAAACCAACCCTACCAGTACCAAGATCGTCAAATCCCACTCGACCCCAGCCGCGAATTCCGGCTTGGCGAAGGCAAGATCAGCGGGTATGCCGCCGTTTTTCTCGGTGGCATGAGCTTGCTGGCCGTGCTCGCGTATTTGTTCCCCTCCTATCTGACAACCACGGAACTCCGGCAAGCCTATGACGGTGAAGCCTTGCGGGTGGTATTGAAATACGGCATGTATTTTTCGCTTTTTTTCGGTGTTTTGACGCTGGTGCTGGGGCGCTACAGGCGTATGGGTGTAACGGGAATCGCGCTCACCAGCATCGCGTTTGCGCTCGGCGGTCATCAGATTCCCGTTGGGCCGGTCGAACCTCGGGTGCTCTCGCTGGGTGTGGACTGGTTAATTCTTGCGTTGATGGGATCCATTTTTATTTTTATGACCTTGGAAAAGCTTTTTCCACGCTATAAAAACCAAGTCATACTGCGCCCGCAATGGGGACTTGATCTGTTTTATTTCTGTTTTAATCACTTGGCGATTTCGGCCATTATCCTCTACGCCAACTACCACGCTTCCCATTTCGATTGGGCACTCAGCCCGACAGTCCAACAATTCGTCCAGTCGTGCCCGATTTTTTTGCAGGTGGTCATCATCATTCTTTGTGCGGATTTCGTGCTGTATTGGGAGCACCGCCTTTACCATGAAGCGCGCTGGTTGTGGCCCATTCATGCGGTCCATCATTCGGTTGAAGACATGGACTGGTTGGCCGGCTCGCGCGGGCATTTCATTCAGGTTTTTTCCGAGCGCGCGATGGTGATGATTCCGCTGTACTTGCTCGGTGCAGACCAGGCGGCACTAAATATTTATGTGGTTTTTGCAGCGCTACAGGCGGTGTATATCCACTGCAATCTGCATATTCCTGTAGGCCCACTCAAATATCTGCTGGTGACACCGCAATTTCATCATTGGCATCACAGCTCGGAAAAGCCTGCGATAGATACCAACTACTCCGCGCATACTCCGCTGTTCGACCGGCTGTTTGGCACCTACCATATGCCCGGTGAACATTGGCCAGCGCATTTTGGCACCACCAGGAAATTGCCTGATAGCTATCTAGGCCATCTGTTTTATCCGATAACGGCGCTAAGAAAAAAGCGCTGAATAGGAAAAAAATTTGTGCCCTGGATATGCAAATAAAAAATCTTCGTACCCAGGGCTAAATTTGATTTCCCTACCCCATCCTCCTTATAAAAACTCACATCCCCTACTGCCATTCATGCTTGATCGTCAGATTTCGACGAATCAAATCACTGCGAACCTGCACCGCTGCGGCGGATCTTAGGCTGTCCGCTGGTGTGTTCTTTACATAATCCAACAGGCGTTCAACACTGGATGTCGCAACGTGCATGCGTGTATCCGACGATGCGTAATAGATAAATACCTCGTTTTTCTCGTTGACGATCCATCCATTGGAGAAAACTACGTTGGAAACATCCCCTACCCGCTCTACTCCACGCGGTGCGATAAAATGTCCGCCGGGGCAGTAAGTCACTCGCCAAGGCTGAAGTAAGTCGGTCATAAACATATACAACACATAGCGCAAACCGGCCGCAGTGTTGCGCACGCCGTGGGCCAGATGCAACCAGCCTTCTGACGTTTTAATCGGCGCTGGCCCCTGTCCATTTTTGACTTCTTTGATGGTGTGGTACTGCTTGCCATCAACGATGATTTCCGTTTTGATTTCTGCGCGGCCAATATCCCCTGTCAGCCCCCAGCCGATACCTCCGCCATTGCCCACATCGATAAAGCCATCCTGTGGCCTTGTGTAAAGCGCATATTTGCCATCAACAAATTCAGGATGCAGAACCACATTGCGCTGCTGGCCCGAATAGGTAATCAAATCCGGCAGACGCTCCCAGGTCACCAGATCGCGGGTCCGTGCTATACCGCATTGCGCCTCTGCAGCGGAGAGCTCCTTTGGCCGACTCATATCTTTTCGTTCCGTACAGAACAACCCGTAAATGTAACCATCCTCATGCGCAGTCAGGCGCATGTCATATACATTGGTGTCGGGGCGATCGGTTTCCGGCATAGTCACCGGATAATCCCAAAAACGAAATTCATCTACGCCATTGGGGCTTTCAGCGACGGCAAAAAATGATTTTCGATCATCGCCTTCAACCCGCACCACCAGCAGATAGCGGCCATTTAAATACAATGCGCCGGAATTAAAAGTGGCGTTGACGCCGAGGCGTTCCAACAAAAACGGATTGGTGCGTTCGTTCAGGTCATAGCGCCAAAAAATTGGAGTGTGTGCTGCTGTAAGGACAGGATGCTGCCAGCGCTTGTAGACGCCATTGCTGTTGGCTACCGGAGTATTTTTTTTGCCGAGCAGCGTGTGATGTTCTGCGAGAAGAGCTTTAAGGCGGGTTTTGAATGGCGACATGCACAAGTTTCCGAGATCGATTGTCCGCACTGGTAAGTTGTTACGTCTACAAAGGCTAGCATAGAAATTACGGGGTGTAATCGGTTACATCGGGTTGTTCTGGCAAGCGCATTGGGTTTCCGGTAAATTCCAGCGCGAAGTCACGCAGATCAATGAATTAACTATGTCCAACATTCGCGAAGTGGCACAGGCGGCAGGCGTCTCTGTCGCCACTGTTTCCAGAGCTCTGGCTAACCCGGAAAAAGTATCGGAAGAAAGCCTGAAAAAAGTTCACGACGCCATCAAGGTTGTTGGCTACAGGCCCAATTTGTTGGCGCGCAGCTTCAGAGCAGCCAAATCTTTTTGTGTCGTGGTTTTGGTTCCTGATATTACCAACCCATTTTTTTCTCAAGTGATTCAGGCCATTGAAGACCGCGCACAACAAAAAGGTTATGCCGTGCTTTTGGGAGACACACGGGAAACATCCAAACGCGAGCAGGAGTACGTTAATCGAGTGGAAACCCGTCTGGCCGATGGCGTCATTCAGCTGCGGCCACAATCCATGAGTTCGAGCACGCAGCCCATTCCGTGGGTCAACGCTTGCGGCTGTGAGGGCACGCCGGGTCCATCGGTCCGCATTGATAATGTTGCTGCAGCGAAGACCATGGTCGATTATCTGATCTCCCTGGGCCACAAGCACATCGGCGTCATTTCCGGTCTTAAAGATAATCCTCACAGTATCGATCGCCTGAAAGGTTATGAAGCCAGCCTGGCCGCTGCCGGTATTCCATTTAATAAAGAATTCGTGGTGGAAGGCAATTTTACCATGTGGTCCGGCCAAAACGCCGCTAAACGATTTCTTCACCTCAGACAGATGCCCACGGCTATTTTCTGCATGAATGATGAGATGGCAATCGGTGCTATTCAGACGCTCAAGGCGGAAGGGCTGAATGTTCCCAACGATATATCGGTCACCGGATTTGACGATATCAATTATGCGAAATATTGGGATCCCGCATTGACCACCATGGCCCAGCCAGCAGAGGAAATTGGCGCACGTGCCATGGATATGTTGTTGCGGATTATCGAGGGAGAAGAGCTTTCCACCGTGGAAGTTGTGCTTTCGTCGGAACTTATGATTCGCCAGAGCACCTGTCCGCCGAAGTTGTGATGATGCGTGTGGAATATGCGAGGTGATAAATAAACGCTCGGCTCGCATTGACACGCCAAAATTTCAGTCCATGCGCCCTTCTCTTTGTCATTTAGCATTCTAGTTTCCTCAAGTGGCGTCCAACTTGCTTGAAAAAGGTCAACAAAAACAACCAAAACGAGGCACGATATGACGCACAGCGAAACCCTGTTCGCGGGAGAGAAAATCAGTATTGAAAATACCCAATCATCCGCACTCGCCATTAGCCTTGAATGTACCAATGGCTGTCAAGTTGCACTTGACCTTTTGCCAGGGCAAAGCTTGGGATTCTCTCCAGGTGACACCGATGCCACCCTTACCCTGCGCGATGGTGACCCCGCAGGTTTATTGGTGATCAGACCGGAAACCGCAACTTGATATGGCAGGGACAACCGTTGAAAAACGCGGTCCCTACAGTCGCTAGATTCTTCCTTATAAACATTAATTTACGGTTATGGGCTCATTTGCATAAAGGAATATGCAGGGAAAATAAACAGAAGAATGTATATTTTTCATCG
>JBQGED010000179.1:0-4177 GCA_052039425.1 Sphingobacterium griseoflavum
ACCTGTTTGGTGCTCGATCAGTTAGAAAATGCACAATAATGGCGCCAATACATAAAGATAGATTTCTGTCATCCCCATGATTCACCTAAGAAAATACACTTTGTCGGAGTGCTCGGCTTGGCCTTGGTATTGCTATGGCGCAAAGCTACTGTTGTTTTTGCCGCTTTTTGAGGCGAGCAAGTGCTGCACAATTTCAATCTGCTATGGAGTCTTGAATGAGTATCAACTGGAAGCCTTTGTGTTTAGGCTCGGTCTTTTTGTGCGTTAGCCAGTCTTGGGCGCATACGGGTGTAATAGAAGAGGTTCTGACCGTCGGGCGCAAATCGCAAGAAAACAGTGTGGCGCGCGGCACCAATGCGGGTTTTGTGGAGCGAGACTATTTGGACGCGCTCGCGCTGGAGCGACCGGGGGACGTATTGGAGTTGGTGCCGGGGCTGGTTGCCACTCAGCATTCGGGCTCGGGCAAGGCCAATCAATATTTTTTGCGCGGATTTAATCTCGATCACGGCACCGATTTTTCCACCAGAATTGATTATATGCCCATCAATATGGTGAGCCATGGTCACGGTCAGGGGTATACGGATTTAAATTTTTTGATCCCGGAGCTGATTCAGAGCATCAGTTATCGCAAAGGGCCTTTCTACAGTGATTTGGGTGATTTCTCCGGCATCGGTGAGGCGCATATCCACTCGGCAAATTCCCTTCAACGCAACTTGGCGGCATTGGAATTTGGTGGTTTCGGTTATAGGCGCGCGCTCGTGGCGGCACAAAATTCGATAGCGGATGGAAACCTTTTGGCAGCGGGCGAATTCCAAAATTACGCAGGCCCCTGGGACAACATTGATGAGGATGTGAGAAAAACCAACCTTTGGCTCAAATATTCCAAGGGTGATATTGAAGATGGATTTGACGTGAGCGTCATGGTGTATGACAACCGCTGGAATTCTGCCGACCAGATTCCTTTGCGCGCAATTGCAAGTGGGGATATTACACCGCTATCCACAATTGATCCCTCCAGCGGAGGGGAGTCTCACCGTTACAGTTTGGCTCTACAAAAACGTACCCACTTCGACAATAGCGCTTGGTTTGCGACAGTTTACGCTGTGCGTTACGGCATGGATTTGTGGTCGAATTTTTCGTATTTCACCAATCCTGATGGCGACCAGTTTTATCAACAGGATGAACGCACCTTAGTCGGTGGAGATGCCGCATGGATCTTAGAAGAAAGTTATTTTTTAGGGCTTAAATCGTCTCATTCATTTGGTTGGAATGGCCGCTACGACATTATCGATCCGGTTGGTCTGCTGCATTCCCACGAACGCACAACAATCGGCGTCGTCCGCCAGGATGAAGTGGAGCAGTGGAGCAGCGCGTTGTATTGGCAAATGGCGGTGCAAATTCTGCCGTCGTGGACCAGCACTGTTAATGTGCGCTGGAATTTCCATCAATTCGACGTCAAGCCTATCGATGCAGAAATCCCCGATACGGTTTTCGTCAATGGTGGGCAGCGAAGTGCAAATCTATGGACGGGCGCTCTGCGCAATCGCTTCTCCGTAAATGAACGCAGTGAATTGTATTGGAATATCGGCCGCAGTTATCACAGCAACGATGCGCGAGGTGTGTTGGCGACACTAGATCCAGTGACCGGAGAATCCATCGAAGCGGCCGATCCTCTGGTGCCGGTGGACGGAACTGAATTCGGCGGCGACTGGTATTCAGAAAATAAACGCTGGCAATTATCCGCTTCTATTTGGGCATTAGAGGTGGATTCGGAATTGCTTTTTGTTGGCGATGCGGGGACAACCGAAGACTCCGGTGCAAAAAGTCGACGTTACGGTGTGGAATTGGGTTTGGCCTATCAGCCCATTGACAATTGGCTGGTTTCACTCGATGTCTCACGCTCTCGCAGCCGCTTGCGCGACAAAGAGCTGGAGTATCGAGATATCGCGGGCGCATTGGACACCATCGCCAGTCTGCGCACCGTGTACAGTTGGAGCTCGGGCTGGCAAGCATCTTTTGCCTGGCGCTACGTCGGCGACTACGCACTGGATGAAGGTCAGCAATCCGCCAGCGCCGCCAAAGCCGACCTCAAAATTGCCTACCAAAATGCTGGTCCGTGGAATTTTGGTTTGAGCATTCTGAATGTGTTCGACTCATCAGATTACGACATCGAATATTTCTACGAATCGCAATTATTGGACGAAGAAGAGCCGGTAGCTGATCGCCATATCCACAGTTTTGTACCGCGTGCTGTGCGGGTGAATATTGGGTATGCGTTTTAAGAGGAATACTTAAAGCAGATCTAACTCGCCCCTTGTTTGCGTCATTGCACAGCAAAAAGGGGCGATCTCTTTCTGGTAATCGCCCAGCGCAAAATTCCTTATCATGGTCCCAAATCATTTTCCTTGGGCCGCTTCCAATTCCCTCTGCAACAACGCGCTTTCCACGGACCGCGGTTTTTGGAAACGTCCTATCACCAAATAAACCACCGGGGTTAAAAACAGCGTAAAAATCGCGGCGAGACCGAGGCCGCCGAACATGACCCAGCCGATGGCTTCGCGGGCTTCCGCACCGGGGCCGGTGCTGAGGATTAAAGGCAAGCCGCCGAAGGCGGTGGACAGTAGCGTCATAGCGATAGGGCGCAGGCGGACTTTGGCGGCTTCCAGTACGGCGTTGTGAATTTCGTACCCTTGCTCCCGTAATTGATCGGCAAATTCCACCAATAAAATGCCGTTTTTGGCCATTAGGCCGATCAACATCACCAAGCCAATTTGCGAATAAAGATTGATACTGGTGTCAGTTAAAAATAACGCGTAAATCGCCGCCGCAACACCGAAGGGCACAATCAGCATTACGATAATCGCGCTGGTAAATCCTTCGAACTGTGCGCACAAAACCAAGAACACAACCAGCAGAGCAATGCCGTAGGTGAAGGCGAGGTCGCGCGACGTTTCGTTCAGGGTTTGCGCTTGTCCCAGAAATAAAATACCGATGCCGTCAGGCAACACTTCTTTGGCGAGTGTTTCCAGATCCGTCACGGCCTGTCCCAGGGTATAACCGGGCGCAAGACTGGCATCCACTTGAATGGCGCGGCGCTGTGCGTGGCGATTTAATTCGGCGGCAACACTTTCTTCGCGCAGAGTCACCACGCTGGAGAGCGGAATTAATTGTCCTGCGGTATTTTTCACATAGAGATTCACCAAATCCTGCGGCGAGGTCACGGTGGTGCTGGAGGATTGCAGAATAATCGGAATGGTTTCGTCACCGACGTTGAGATCCACCACATCCAGGCCATCGACAATCGCGCGCAAGGTCACCGCGATATTGTTCAGCGGAATACCGAGGTCAGATGCGCGGCGACGGTCGATCGCAATGGATAATTGCGGCTGTGTCGGCTTGTAGGAAATATCCGGCTGCTGCAGTTGCGGCAGGCGATCTTCAATCGCGGCAGCAAATTGTTTGCTCGCTTCATAAAGCACTTGATAGTCGTTACCCAGCAATGCCAGTTCCACGCTACCGGTATTGCCACGTATCGCCAAACTGTTGGGGCTGTTCACCCGAATACGCACGCCCGGCAGGTGACCGAGTGACCGCTGCACGTCGTTGATGATCGCTTGCTGACCTCTTTTACGCTCTTCGACGGGACGCAAGGGCACCATGATCTGAACACGGTTGGGGTCGTAGCGGCCGACAATGGTGAATAAACCTTCGGCCTCACCGCTCTCCACCAAGGGCTGAAGCAGTGATTCCATATGGTCGGCCTGGCGCTGCATGTAATTCAGCCCCACACCGTCCGGCCCGGTGGCATCCACATAAAGCACGCTGCGGTCTTCCGGCGGCAGTAATTCATTTTCCAGTTGGGTGTACAGAAGGGCAGCGCCAATGGCGATCAATAATGAAATGGCAAAGGTCAATTTTGGAAACGCGATGCAGCGGGCCAGGGTGCGTTCGTAAAATTCGGCGGACCGGATTCCAAATCGCTGCAGGCGGGACGCCGGACGCGGCTCGGCCTGCGGCATAAAATGAATCGTCATGGCGGGCACAAGCGAAAGGGCCACAAACGAGGAAATCGCCACCGCTGCCGCGAGCACCAAACCGAATTCGCGGAACATCTGCCCGGTGGTACCCGGCAACATAGCGATGGGCACAAACACGCTTACCAGCACGGCGGTGGTGG
>JBQGED010000180.1:0-4489 GCA_052039425.1 Sphingobacterium griseoflavum
AACCTTTCGAGAAACGGGCAGTCGGCGCCTTTTCCTACATGCGGAAAAACTCGACCTGACTCTGCCAGACGGCAAAAGCCTGTCTGTCACGGCACCTCTGCCCCACGACCTGGAAGATCTGCTACTAAAATTACGCCAAGCCTCTGGCCATCTTTTCGTTACCAAGAAGCTTTAATTTATGCTGTTTATTTTTGACTGGGACGGCACCTTGTGCGACTCGACGGGAAAAATCGTCCGCTGCATGCAGCTCGCCGCACGCAAGGTCGGCCTCAGGGATTTGGAGGATTACGAAGTTCTGAATATCATCGGTCTCGGTTTGCCCGAAGCGGTGAATAGTCTCTTTCCTCATACGTCGCCAGAAGCCTTAAATGCGTTAAGTCGCGCCTATTCCGAATGTTTTATCGCGGACCAGCAGTCGCCAATGAGTTTTTTTCATGGGGTGGAGGAGACACTCCATGACTTGCGTGATGAAGGTTATCGCTTGACCATCGCCACCGGCAAAAGCCGGCGCGGATTGGCGCGCATTCTCGAAGACCTGGGAATGCAGAATTTTTTTCATGGCAGTCGCTGTGCGGATGAAACCCGCTCCAAACCCGATCCCGCCATGTTGCATGAGCTGCTAACGGAGTTTCGCTGCCCGGCGTCTGAGGCGGTGATGGTGGGTGATACCGAATACGATATGGAAATGGCACGCCGCGCCAACATGCCGAGGGTAGCGGTGAGTTATGGCGCCCACGCCATAGAGCGACTGCGACCCTACGAGCCGGTACTGTGTCTCGACTATTTTCCCGATATCAAAACTCTGTCTGTCCGAGCCAGTTCCGGCCGGACTTGAGGAATTGCAATTATGTGGAGCTCCAAAAAGTCCCAGATCAATCCAAATGATCCCAACCGGGATTGGTTATTGCTCGAAGATCTGTTGCGCGATACCTATAGCGAGCAGAAAAAATCGCGCCGCTGGGGCGTGGTTTTTAAATCATTGACTTTTGTTTATCTCTTCATTTTGCTCGGCACGTTTTTTATCGGTGCGCGTTCAGGCGGCGTCAATGTTCCCTATGCCAAGCCGCATGTGGCAGTCGTGCGTCTCGATGGTGTTATTGCGGCCGATGAAAGTGCCAGCGCCGGTAAGGTGGGTGAGGCATTGCGCAATGCATTCAAAAATAGTCACGCCAAGGCGGTCATTTTAGCGATCAACAGTCCGGGTGGCAGTCCGGTGCAGTCGGGTTATATCTATGACGAGATGCTCCGCCTCAAAACTCTGCATCCAGATAAAAAGCTGTATGCCGTTATTGCAGACATAGGTGCGTCTGGCGGCTATTACGTAGCGTCAGCTGCCGACGAGATTTATGCGGATAAAGCCAGTCTTGTAGGGTCGATCGGGGTGACCGCTTCAAGCTTTGGTTTTGTCGAAGCGATGAACAAGTTAGGTGTTGAGCGCCGTCACTTTACCGCAGGTGAACATAAAGCTTTTTTGGATCCGTTTTCTCCCGTTAAAGAAGACGAAAAGCTGTTTTGGCAGGAGGTGCTGCAAAAGACTCACGAGCAGTTTATTAATGCCGTCAAAACCGGAAGAGGCGATCGTCTGGAGCTGACGGAGGAAATCACCAGCGGCCTGATTTGGAATGGTGAGCAGGCTCTGGCTCTGGGCTTGGTGGATGGTTTGGGTGGGGTCCGCTATGTTGCGCGGGAGATCGTTGGAGAAGAAGATCTGCGTGACTACTCAATCAAGGATTCGCCGCTGAAGATGCTGCTTCAGGATTTGGGCGTATCTATCGGCAAGGGTATAGCCCTGGCTATTAAAGGGGATGATGTTCCGGAAATACGTTGATCACTGGGTTAGTACATCCACTCCCGCAGCATGAAGCATTCGGTTAAGGCTAATTAGAGGCAATCCGATTAAAGCGGACGGGTCGTCACTCTGGATGGACTCAAACAGAGCGACACCCAAGCCTTCGCATTTAAAGCTACCTGCGCAATCCAGAGGTTCTTCCTTCTTTATATAAACGCGTATCTGCTCGTCGGTGAGAGCGCGAAAGCGCACCCAGGTCGTCACCACATCTACCTGCTGCATACCGGATGACAGCAGTGCAACAGAAGTATAAAAGCGCACTGTTTTGCCAGAACACTGGGCCAATTGCGCAATAGCCCGTTCCGGATTATACGGCTTCCCCAATATTGTCCCGTCCAGGTCCGCAACTTGATCGGAGCCGATGACCAGCGCTCCCGGATTATCCTGAAGAACGCGCGCAGCTTTGGTGATGGCGAGGCGACGGGTAAGGGCTTCTGCGGATTCGTTAGGGAAAGAGGACTCGTCGATATCGGGAGAAATACAAGTAAACGAGACTTCTAGCTGAAGGAGTAGGCGCTGCCGATAGACCGAACTGGAGGCAAGGATGAGATTTTGGCCTGCAAGACCCATGGTTGGCTCCAAAAGCGCCGAAATCTATCACGTTTTCTTTGACACTGCCCAGGCAAGTCAATATGATTGCGCGCCTATGTCAGACGGTACCTCAAAAAACATCCTGCCACGCATCGTTGATCCCCGCAGGTTTTGCCAGCAGGGGGTAATGTTGCGGGGTTATGCTCCCGTTGAAGAGTTATCGCGACTGACGGAAAACCAAGTTGTTCTCGACAAGGCCTACGCTGAGCTGGCGTTTCAAGTCGATGAACAGCGCGAGAGGGTCGTCAAAGGAAATCTGGCGGTCGATGTGCGAATGCAATGCCAGCGGTGTTTGGAACCTATGCCGCTCTCGCTTGATTGCGATATCAGTCTGGCAGTGGTTTGGGATGAGGAGTCGTCCCGTGAAATTGCAGGGGTTTATGATCCTTGGATCGTGGATTCGGAAGAAACTGATCTCTACGCACTGCTCGAAGAAGAAATTTTGCTCAATCTTCCTTATGTGAGCTTTCACGATTATCCCTGCGGGCAAACCCCGGTGAAGGATGAAGTTGAGGAAGTCGGCGAAGTCGAAACGAAAAATCCTTTTCAGGTGCTCCAGCAACTGAAAGACAAGATGAAACAATAGGGTCGGGATTTTTGACTCCCGATAATTTCCAGGAGAAATTGCCATGGCAGTTCAACAAGACCGTAAAACCCGTTCACGTCGCGGTATGCGCCGTTCACACGACGCACTGACAGCTAAAACTCTGTCTGTCGATTCCACCAGCGGTGAGAAGCACCTGCGTCACCACGTCACTCCCGACGGTTTTTACCGTGGCCGTAAGGTCATCGAGAGCAAAGACGAAGAATAAGGCTTAGTTGGCTATTGTCACGGCCAGTTCACATAGCCATTGATGCAATGGGCGGGGATTCAGGTCCCCGCCTTTGCATTTCTGCCGCCCTCAAATTTGCCCGCTTACATCCGTCAGTTCGCCTTACTCTTATCGGCGATCGAGATCAGCTGTCAGTTGACGCTTCCTCATTTTCAAGTCAAATCAATATCTTACCTGCCGAAGTTCAAGTAGAAATGCAAGAGCAGCCAGGAAAAGCTTTGCGCCACAAACGCGAATCGTCCATGGCTTTGGCGGTAAAGATGGTCGCCACAGGCGAAGCTGATGCCTGTGTTAGCGGCGGGAATACCGGAGCGCTTATGGCTTTCGGGCTCCATTTGCTCGGCACCATGCCCGGCATAGAGCGTCCCGCGATCTGCAAAGCGGTTCCCAGTAAAGACGGCGTCTGCTGGGTGCTGGATCTCGGTGCCAATCTCGAATGTTCAGCCGAGCATCTCCGCCAGTTTGCCTGTATGGGCTCCGCTTTGGCGAAGTTGAACGGTGTGGGTTCTCCGCGCGTCGCTTTGCTGAATGTCGGCGTGGAGCATCAAAAAGGTCGCGAGTTGGAGCAGGAGGCTGCGGCACTGCTCAAAGCCCAGTCCGGCATGAACTTCGTTGGCTTTGTCGAGGGTGGAGATATCTATCGGGGGAAGGTTGATGTGGTGGTGTGTGACGGCTTCACCGGCAATGCTTTGCTCAAGGCGAGTGAAGGCGCTGCGGAACTGCTGCAAAACTCCCTGAAAAATACCTTCCAAAGCACTGCCGCTGGTCGCCTGACCGGATGGTTGGCACGCCCGGTATTGCGCTCATGGGGTTCACGCTATGACCCGGCGCGACTAAACGGTGCCTCCCTTCTGGGGTTGAGTGGTGTGGTGGTGAAAAGCCATGGCGGCGCAACAGAGGCGGGATTTATCGCAGCCCTTAATGTCGCCCGGGAGCAGGCGGCGCATCGAATCATCGACACCATGGCCGCTGCGGTGGCGGGGTGATTCTTCCAAAAATCTAACAGAGGCTTTACATGACCACCCAATCAAATTTGGCTTTTGTGTTTCCCGGCCAGGGGTCCCAGCAGATCGGGATGCTCGCCGATATCGCAGATAAATGGCCTGGAGTGAACGATACCTTCGCTGAAGCCAGCGACGCCCTCGGCTTCGATTTGTGGCAATTGATCCAGAACGGCACCCATGAGGAGCTGAATCTTACTGAAAATTCTCAGCCT
>JBQGED010000181.1:0-19716 GCA_052039425.1 Sphingobacterium griseoflavum
GAAATTTTCCGGCAAACCTTGAATATTGTGGAGCAAAGAGCCATATAATGACGGCCCTCCCTGAACTTTAGGGTGTTCTTTTGTGTCTGTTGAAGCGCTCGTTGCTGCTGCCGACGGTGATAGGGCATTTCAAAAACCAGCGTGGAAATGCGCTTAAAAACTCAAAAAATTAGTCCTGACTAGGAGAATAACCATGTCAAAAGGGCACAGCTTACAAGACCCTTATTTGAACGTGTTGCGCAAAGAACGTATCCCCGTTTCCATCTATCTCGTCAACGGCATCAAGTTACAGGGGCAGGTCGAATCCTTTGACCAATTTGTGGTGCTCTTGAAAAATACAGTCAGCCAAATGGTCTACAAACATGCGATCTCCACCGTGGTACCTTCGCGTCCGGTTCGTGTGCCCATGCTGAACCCGGATGCAGCGGGCGGCGAAGACGGTGAGAGCGAAGCGTAACGAGGTAAAGATTGTTTTTTGATCGCCCCGCCTCCGGTGAACTGGCTGTTTTGGTTCACCTGGAACTCACGCAATCGGACGAAGCCGACGACCCGCGCGAATTTGAAGAGCTTGTGCTCTCGGCAGGAGGAGATCCTGTCGCATTTCTCACGGGTGCCCGTGCGGCGCCAAACGCCAAATATTTCATCGGTACCGGCAAACTCGAAGAGCTGAAGCTTCTGGTAGAGGAGCACAAAGCTGAACTGGTGATTTTTAACCACGTACTCTCGCCAAGCCAGGAGCGCAACCTGGAAAAAGAGCTGAAATGTCGAGTGTTGGACCGCACTGGTTTGATCCTCGACATCTTCGCTCAGCGCGCGCGCACCCATGAAGGCAAGTTGCAGGTGGAGCTTGCACAGCTTCATCACATGTCGACGCGCCTGATTCGCGGTTGGACGCACTTGGAGCGGCAAAAAGGTGGTATCGGTCTGCGCGGACCTGGTGAAACCCAGCTGGAAACCGACCGCCGCCTGCTGCGCGCACGCATTAAAACCATCGAAAAGCGTTTGGAGAAAGTTCGCCGTCAGCGCGACCAGGGACGCCGTGCGAGATCGCGCGCGGAAATTCCGACAGTGTCGCTGGTGGGTTATACCAACGCAGGTAAATCAACGCTGTTTAATGTGCTGACTTCCGCCGACGTTTATGTGCAAGACCAGCTTTTCGCCACTCTTGATCCGACCATGCGGCGCATTGAGCTCGAGGAAGTTGGCGGTGTGGTGCTGGCTGATACCGTCGGTTTTATCAGTCATCTTCCCCACCGCCTGGTCGAAGCATTTCGCGCGACGCTGGAGGAGGCCGTCAATTCAGATCTGCTGCTTCATGTAGTGGATGCGGCGACCGAAGAGCGCCAGCGCAATATGGAACAGGTGCAGGAAGTGCTGATCGAAATCGGCGCCGATACCATTCCCCAGCTCTGTGTGTACAACAAAACCGATTTATTGGGCGATATGCCGCCGCGCATTGATCGCGATGAACAGGGCAGGCCAGTCGCCGTATGGATTTCAGCGCGCAATCAAATCGGGTTGGATGAGTTGCGCCAAGCCCTGGTAGAACTGTTGGGCCACAATATGTTCGAAGGGCAGGTCCGGCTCGGCAGCCAAATGGGCAGTTTGCGCGCGCGCTTTCATCGAGCAAATGCCGTGCTTGAAGAACATTATCAAGATGATGGTAGTTGTGTGCTGCTGCTGCGGCTGTCGGAAATTGATCTCAATAAAATTCTCGCAGCGGAAACGGTCGCACGCGGTGACCTGCAATGGTCAACTGACGCGGCCTGAAGCGCTGCTTCCTCAAAAGAGGCGCCAAGCTGTCGTATCGAGGTGTCCTCACCATGCCACATGGCATAAAATGCCGGCTTTTTATTTATCCAATAATCCTTATTTAACCACTTTTAAAATTGCTTAACGGAGCAATCCTTATGGCCTGGAACGAACCGGGTAACAACAATAACGATCCCTGGGGGAATCGTAATCGCAACAGCGGCGGGAAAAATGACGGGCCGCCGGATCTCGATGAAATCATCCGCAAAACCTTCGGCCGCTTTCTCGGTGGTGGTGGCGGTGGCAATAGCGGCGGCTCCCGCAGTGGCGGTGGCTCGTCAGCCTCCTTTGTCATCGGTGTGATTGTCGCGGTGTTTGCTCTGTTCTACTTCATCAAAGGAGTCGGCATAGTCAACGAACAAGAGCGCGCGGTGGTGCTGCGCTTCGGCGAATACAAAGAAACCCGCGGTCCTGGCTTCCGCTGGAACCCGCCTTTTATCGACAAAGTCTTTACAGAGAATGTAACTCAGGTGCGCACCTGGAGTACTAAAGAGCAGATGCTGACCAAGGATTTGAATATCGTCGATATCAAACTATCCGTGCAGTTCAGTATCGACAGCGCACGGGATTTTATTCTGAATACCAAAAATCCGGAGCAGAGCCTGCAACAGGCCTCTTATTCGGCGCTGCGCCATGTGGTGGGTTCGACGGTCATGCACGAAGTGCTGACCGAAGGCCGCAGCCGTATCGCGGTAGAAGTTGAAGAGCGTCTGCAGTCATACCTGGATATCTACACCACCGGCATTAACGTGCAGAAGGTCAACGTGGAGGAGACCAATCCTCCAAAAGAGGTGCAATGGGCGTTTGATGATGTAATTAAAGCGCGTGAAGACGAGGAGCGTTATAAAAACGAAGCACAGGGATACGCCAATGATGTCATTCCCCGCGCTCGCGGCCGTGCCCAGCGAATGGTGGAAGAAGCTAGTGGTTACCGCGATCAGGTGGTTGCTCGAGCGGAAGGTGAGGCTGAGCGTTTCAAAGCACTGCTGACGGAGTACCGCAAAGCGCCGGAGGTTACTCGCGAGCGTTTGTATCTCGAAGCCATGCAGGAAGTTTTGGGCAATGCCTCCACCGTGTTGGTCGACGTGGAAGGTGGCAACAACATGATGTATCTGCCCTTGGACAAGCTGATGGAAAACAGCGGCCGTACGGTGAACCGCCGTACGACTACCGCAACGCCATCACCGGCTGAATTGGATGAACTCGCGGCGCGTGTCGTCGAGCGTATCCAGTTGGAAAATGCTTCGTCGAATAATCAGCGCCGTCGGGAGGGTCGCTAATGTCTCCGAGAACCATGTTTAGTCTCGTTGTACTGGCTGTGGTCATCCTGATCGGTGCCCAATCGGTTTACATAGTGACGGAAATCGAAAGAGCCGTTTTGTTACGCTTGGGTAAGGTCGAAAACCCCGATGTCAGCACCGGTCTGCATTTCAAATTTCCGTTTGTCGATCAAGTGCGCCGGTTTGATGGCCGTATTCTGACCCTTGAAGCTCGCGCCGAGCGCTTCCTGACGGTGGAAAAGAAGAGCACCCAGGTCGACTCCTACGCAAAATGGCGCATCGTCGATGTAACCCGCTACTACACCGCCACCAGTGGTGAGCAGGAGCGCGCCGAGCGTCTGCTGTCTCAGCGCATCAATGAAGGTCTACGCAACGAATTTGCTACCCGCTCCTTGCAGGAAGTCGTTTCGGGCGAGCGTGATCAGTTGATGGTGGATCTGCGCAGAAGTCTCAACAACATCACCGTGGAATCCATGGGGGTGGAAGTGATCGACGTGCGGGTGAAAAAGATCGACCTGCCGGACGAGGTCAGCGAACAGGTTTATAAGCGTATGAGCGCAGAGCGTGAGCGGGAAGCCAAAGAGCACCGCGCCATCGGTAACGAACAGGCAGAGATCATCAAAGCCGAAGCGGACCGTCAGCGCGTAGTGATCGAGGCGAACGCCTATAGCCAAGCGGAAAAAATCCGTGGTGAAGGCGATGCGCGTGCCGCTGCAATTTATGCTGAAGCTTTTGGTCAAAACCGCGACTTTTACGCATTTACGCGCTCGTTGAATGCGTACAAGGAGACTTTTACCGGCCGGGAAGACCTGATCTTGTTGGATCCCAAAAGCGATTTCTTCCGCTACTTCAACTCAGTGGATAAAAAATAATCTATCCTTTGAGTAACGGTGCGCAAACTTTGCGCATTACCCCGGCTTTTGCTTTTTGGCCGGGGTAAACGGTGGTAAAATTCCGCAGCCGGGCCAAGCCCGGTTTTTTTATGTCATCTACTCACAGGCAGAAGTATGTGGGAAAGCTTAATTCAGGCGTTGTGCTTATTGTTAATCCTTGAAGGTATCGCGCCCTTCGTACATCCCGGCCGCTGGCGCAAGCTCGTGACCTCAATGGCAACCGTTAAAGACCAACAGTTGCGTGTTTTCGGATTGGCGAGCATGCTGCTCGGCCTCGCGGTACTGAGCCTGCTGAGCTAATCAAGACTCAGAGTTTACACACCATGATTCCAGTCGAACGATGGATGCTGCCCGACGGCATCGATGAGATTTTGCCGCCTGAAGCACGCCAAATCGAGCATCTGCGCCGCAGCCTTCTCGATCTGTTTCACCGCTGGGGCTACGACCTGGTGATACCGCCACTCATGGAGTTCACCGACTCTTTGCTGGTCGGTCTGGGCAAGGATATCGATCTGCTGACTTTCAAGGTCACAGATCAATTGTCCGGTCGCAGCATGGGCATTCGCGCGGATATGACGCCACAGATTGCTCGCATTGATGCGCACAGCCTGCGCCGCGCCGGCGTTAACCGTCTGTGCTATGCCGGACATGTGATCAAGGCGCAAATGCAGAGCGCGCTGGACACGCGCAACCCGATCCAGGTGGGCGTCGAGCTGTACGGCGAAGCCGGGCTGGAAGCCGATACCGAAATCATTTCCCTTCTGCTCGCTGTCATGGAACTGGCAGGGGTTAAAGACGTGTGTCTGGATCTCGGCCATGTGGGCATTTATCGCGCCCTGGCGCGCGCCGCCGACTTGAGTGCGGAAGAAGAGGTGGTGTTTTTCAACCTGTTGCAGGCCAAGGCGCTCACCGAGATCCAAGGCTGGATCGAGCAGCGCGTTAAGGATCCGCAAGTCGCAGGCTGGTTGGCGGCACTGCCGCGGCTCGCCGGTGCTGTGGGTATTCTCGCCACAGCGCGGGAGTGGCTTGCCGGCGCTCCTACCGAGGTGTTTGCCGCGCTGACAGAGTTGGAAGCCGTGGCAGAGAACCTGCACAAGCGTTATCCAGAGGCACAGTTGTATTTCGATTTGAGCGAACTGACCGGTTATCACTATCAGACCGGCGTAGTATTTGCCGCATTTGTCCCTGGCTTGGGCGCAGCCATCGCTCGGGGCGGGCGCTATGACCGCATCGGCGAGGTTTTTGGCCGCGCGCGTTATGCCACAGGATTTACTGCGGACCTGGTCGCGATCAGTCGTCAGGGCGCGGCCACACCGGAGACAACCGGTGGTATTTTTGCCCCCGTTTCAGCAAACCCCGAATACTGGCAGGTGATCCAGACCCTGCGCAGTCAAGGCGAGCGGGTGGTGATGGCCATGGCGGGCCGGACCTCGGCAGAGGAAGACCAGCAGTGCGATCGTGTGCTGGTGGAGCAGGGCGGGCGATTTCAAGTTAAACCAATCTAATTATTTGAATATTCGAGAGCACTTACTCATGGGTAAGAACGTTGTTATTTTGGGCACTCAATGGGGTGATGAGGGCAAGGGGAAAATCGTCGATCTGCTGACGGAGCAGGTGAAGTATGTGGTGCGTTTCCAAGGCGGCCACAACGCCGGCCACACCCTAGTGATCGAAGGCAAAAAAACCGTCCTCCACCTGATCCCTTCCGGGATATTGCACGACGGCGTCATGTGTCTAATTGGCAATGGCGTGGTGTTGGCGCCGGACGCTTTGATGAAAGAAATCTGCGAACTGGAGGCCCAGGGCGTACCGGCCCGCGAGCGTCTGCGCCTGTCCCCTGCCTGCCCGCTGATCCTGCCGTTCCACTCGGCGTTAGACCAAGCGCGTGAGAAAGCCAAAGGCGATGCCAAAATCGGCACCACTGGCCGTGGTATCGGCCCTGCCTATGAAGACAAAGTCGCGCGCCGCAGCCTGCGCCTCGGCGATCTTCTCGACAGCGAGCGTTTTGCCCGCAAACTGCGCGACGTAATGGAGTATCACAACTTCGTTCTGGCCAATTACTACAAGGTTGAGCCGCTCAGCTACGACCAAGTTCTGCAACAGGCGCTGGAGTTGGGCGAGCAGATGAAGCCCATGATTGCGGATGTTTCTTCTATCCTGCATGACGCCCGCGTCGCCGGTGACCATATCCTGTTCGAAGGCGCCCAGGGTTCGCTGCTGGATGTGGACCACGGCACCTATCCCTATGTGACCTCCTCTAATACCACCGCTGGCGGCACCGCCACCGGTACCGGCTTTGGGCCGCTGTATCTGGACTACGTGCTTGGGATCACCAAGGCCTACACCACCCGCGTTGGCTCAGGTCCTTTCCCCACGGAATTGTCCTGTGCCGTAGGTGAGCACCTGGGTACCAAGGGTCATGAGTTCGGCGCGACCACCGGGCGCAAACGCCGCACTGGCTGGTTTGATGCGGTTGCTCTGCGTCACACGGTGCGAATCAACTCCGTCAGCGGCATTTGCTTGACCAAGCTGGACGTATTGGACGGCATGGACGAAGTGAAAATCTGCATTGAATACCGGGATCAAGCCGGCAATCCGATCGGTGTGCCCTGCGACGCGGAAGGTTGGGAGACGGTAAAACCGGTCTACGAAACTCTGCCGGGTTGGCAGGAGACCACGGCCGGCGCGAAAAAACTCGAAGACCTGCCGGAAAATGCCCGCCGCTATATCAAGCGCCTGGAACAACTGATCGAAGCGCCTGTGGACATCATCTCCACCGGCCCGGATCGTGTTGAGACCATCGTCCTGCGTCACCCCTTCGAAGCCTCGGTCTAACCGACATCCCTGTCTTGCTCCCGGATCCCGAGAGCAATTCCTTCTTTCTAAGCCGCCGCCGCGAATGCCAGCAAAACGGGCAATCGCGCGGCGCGCAGTGCCGGAAAAAATCCTCCGATAAAACCGATTAATAACGCGAGTATCACGCCATTCAGTAGCACATTCGCGTTCATGTCGAAGCGGAAAACCACCTGGGTAAAACTGGAGCCGAGCGTTGAGGTGGTGAGTCCGTCAAAAAATAAATACGCCGCCACCGCGCCGAGCACACCGCCGATTAGTGCCAGCACCAGCGACTCGAACAGCGGTCCAAAAAATACCGGCAGACCGGGAAAACCTATAGCGCGCAGAGTGGCGATTTCACCGGATCGCTGTGCCACCGAGTTGTACATGGTGTTGAGTGCACCGGCGAGAGCGCCCAATGCCATGGCGATGGCGAGCGGCCAGCCGAGATAAAAAATCAGGTCCGACACCCCCTGCGATTGCTCCTGATAAAACGCTTTTTCGGTTTTTACATCCAGATTGAGGCGTTGATCGGTTCTAATGGTTTCTTCGATTGCGCGTACATCACCAGGAATGGCAAGTTTGGCGCGAACGATTTGCACGGTATTGCCGCGTTCAAACTGATTTTGCACCGTGCGCACATCCGCCCAGAGTTCGCTGTCGAAAATCGAACCTCCCGCGCTGAATACACCGACCACCTGCCATTGCGCGCGGCCGAGTTGAATGGTGTTGCCCACTTCAAAACCGCTGAATTCGCGTTGAATGGCTTCACCGACGACAATTTCATTTTTTCCCGGCTCGAACATACGGCCCTGCACAATATGCATATTTGGACGCAGCTCAAAGCCGCGTTCGTCGATGCCGCGAAACGGCAAATTCGCTTTGGTCTGAGAATCCTTCTTTTTGCCGTCGACGATTAAATACAGTTCGGGAGAAATCAGCGGACCTTTGTCATCGCGGGCGATGCCGGGCGATTCGCTGACCACATTGATTTGCTCGCGCATCAGTACGCTGTTGATTTCCGCTTGCGAGCCGGTGCGCAATAAGATCGCCAGTTCGTCCGAGCCGGAGCCCTGCAAGGTAGTGCGAAAACCATTAGCCATGGCGAGAAATGCCAAGAGCACGGCAACCACGACGGCAACCGCAACCACTGTGGCCAAAGACATCCAGAAACGTTGTGGGATGCTGCGGATATTCATGGAGATAATGGAAGTGATTTGCGAAAACATGCTTATCTCCTGCTCAGCGCATCAACAATATTTAATTGCATTGCCCGATAAGCCGGAACAATACCGGTGATCAACCCCAACACCGCGATATAAACGATTGCCTGAATAAAAATATCGCTGGTTAATACCAGATTGGGCAGCATATTTTTTATTTGCGGTGCCTGACTGATCCCTTGCACCAGGACTTGCGCCAGTAATAGACCCAATATTCCACCGAGCGCGGCGAGCAGCAGGGATTCGGAGAGCACCAGACGGAAAACATGTTTGGCGGAAAACCCCAGCGTTTTCAGCACGGCGATTTCCCGGGTGCGTTCGCGTATGGCGAGTGCCATGGAATTGCCGACGATCAACAGCAGGGTAAAAAACGCTGCAGCGACTACGGACATGATAATCAGACCTATACTGCCGAGCTGCTCCAAAAAGGATTTATTGAATTGTTTTTCACTGCTGGTTTCTGTTTCGTGAAAGGAATTGGCAAACTGATCATCGATTGCGTTGGCGACTTGATCATTGAGTGCAGGATCAGTGGTGTTCAGCACGATCCAGCCCACCCAATCGCTGCCGAAGGTTTGGGTCTCAATAAAATATTTATAGTGAAACAAAAGATAGTTGGTGTCAGCCTGGGATTCTGCTCCAGTGAAAATTCCCTCTACCACCATATCCCACACGTGGCTGCCGTCGGCCTTGGAAAAAATGTTTGATGAAATTGGAATTCGATCACCCACTTTCCAGCCGTAGGTTTGCGCGAGCTTTTCACCGACCAGAACACCCTGGCGATTTTGCTGCCAGGATTGGCGCTGATTTCCGTCGACGGTAACGAAATCGGCGTAGACGTCCAAATAACTCTCTGGATCAACCGCGAAGCCGGCAAAAAATGTTTTTGAGCCCTCCACATAAGCGCCGAACCAGTTGGCGTGAGTCGCCTGTTTAACGCCCTCTACCGCACGAATTTTTGCCACATAACTCACCGGCAGCGGCTGAGTAAAATTGATTTTATTCACCACCACCAAGCGGTCGTCGGCGGAGAGTTCGATGCCGGCATTAAAGGCATTGTTGATGGAGCCGAGCACGCCGAACAGTAGAAAAGCGATGATGATGGCGAAGGTATTCAATACCAGGCGCAATTTATTGCGCGCGATATTTTTGGCAACGAGATAGAGATCGCTCATGCCGCCGTCTCCAAATCGGTGAACTGACCTTTATCCAGATGCAGTTGGCGGCGGGAATATTTGGCGGCTTCGGGATCGTGGGTCACCATGATGATGGTTTTGTTGAAATCCCGATTCAGGGTTTGCAACATCTCCATGATTTGTGTCGCGGTAGTGCGGTCCAAATCACCAGTGGGTTCGTCGCACAACAAAATATCCGGGTCGGTCACTATGGCGCGGGCTATGGCCACGCGCTGTTGCTGACCGCCGGATAATTCCTTGGGTTGGTGGCCGGCGCGGTCCTGCAAGCCCACCAGGGATAGCGCCGCGTTGACGTGTTTTTTGCGTTCGCTGCGGCTGAGATTTTTCAGCAGCAGCGGCAGCTCGACATTGCGCTCGGCGCTCAGCATGGGCATCAAGTTGTAAAACTGAAAAATAAAACCCACGTGGTCGGCGCGCCACTTGGCCAACTGGCCTTCGCTCAATTTGCTGATGTCGGAACCATCAAAAAGAATTTGCCCGCTGCTGGGTTTGTCCACTCCGCCAAGCATATTTAGAAGCGTAGTTTTGCCTGAGCCGGATGGCCCCATAATCGCGATAAAGTCACCTTTTTTTAGATTCAGAGAGAGATCATCAAAAATCGTGATTTTCTCTTTTCCCTTGATGAATTCTTTGTGGATATTGCGCAATTCAAATAAGACTGACTCACTCACGATCGGATCCTCCGGCTAAGAAACTGACTTTAACGCCCATGTCGGGCAGGATTTTGCTACTTTTTTCCAAAATGCGAATGCGCACGCGCACGGTCGCTTTGGCGCGATCGGCAGTGGGAATAACGGCGATAACACTGGCGGGAATTTTCCAGTCGGGATAGGCGTCGAGAACCGCGCTGACCGATTGGTCGCGATTGACGCGCCCAATATAGGCTTCGTTGACATCCACCTGGATTTCCAGGGACTCCATATCGACGATGGTGCAGATGCCGGTGCGGGTAAAACCGCCGCCGGCGGCGGCCGGTGCGATGATTTCACCGGCCTGGGCATTTTTCGCCGTGACCACTCCGGCAAAAGGTGCGCGGATAATATGATCGTCGAGAATGCTTTGTTGCTGCGTTACCTGCAGGCGCGCCGCCGCCAATTCCGATTCTGCGCTCAGGATATTCGCCTGCAGGCGCTGCGCCGCTGTTTGCGCGCGAGTTAATTGCGATTCACTGGAAAAATTACCCGCGTTTTCGAGGTTCTGTACGCGCCGCAGCTCACGCTGTGCTTCTGCGTAGTCCACCCGCAGGCTTTGCAGCACGGCCTCCTGAGCGGAGACGCGGGTTTTGGCGAGATCAAAATTGATGCGCGCTTGGGTGTCGTCGATACGCGCCAATATTTGATCTTTTTCCACCTGCATACCCTCTTCAACATCCACGCTGGTGATCAGTCCCATGACCTCGGCGGATACGGTGGCAATTTGGCGCGCGGTGATATAACCGGAGGCATCGAGAATTTTTTCCGGGCCGTTGGCGGTTTGCCGCGCTGGCGCAGACGCGGGTGTTGGTGCGGCAGCCGGCACGGCTTTGGCGGGGGCGGAAGGCGGTTGGCGAAATTGCCAGAAGGCGAATCCCGCCAGTACAACGATTGCGATTACCACCCATAACCAGATGGGGCGACGGGGATTTTCCGGCTGGCGCTTATGCAAGCGCAGTTGTTCTAACAATTCTTTGTTGTCGGCCATTGTGGATCGTCCTGGATAGCTGAAGGAAATATCGCATGAAGCGTACGCGGGGAACCACGCACGGGTGTCATGGCATTTTCGTGACAATTGTCATGAATGGCCGCGGTAATCCAAAGCCGTCGTATCGGCGCTATTGCCGCAGCAGTACCATAGGAAATTGACTTATAGATTGGCACAACTTACTGAGCTAGGCTTTAAATTTCTGTTGAATGGGTGAGGGTGTTATGGCTGTAGTCGGCGGCGGTTGGAAGGCGATTCGCAGCGTCCTGCGTTACAGTGCCCGCATCGGGCCATTCAAACTGTGGCAGACACTGAATTCGCGTAACGCGTGCAAGGCTTGCGCGTTCGGCACTGGTGGTCAGAACGGCGGTTTCTGGAATGAGTCCCGCCACGGCATCGAAATCTGCAATAAAAATATCCAGGCGCATCTCAGCGATATACGACCGGGCATTCCGGTCCCGCTTTTCTTGCAGAAATCCATTGTGGAATTGAGTACCTATACCGGCAAACAGCTGGAAGACCTCGGCCGGCTAACGACACCACTTTATAAAGCGGCGGGCGATCTGCACTACAGCCCTATCACCTACGACGATGCTATGTCGATATGCGCCAGTCGCTTGACTGCAACGCGACCGGAGCGCAGTTTTTTCTATGCCTCCGGGCGCTCATCCAATGAAGCGGCTTTTTTGTTGCAATTGTGCGCGCGCCTGTACGGCACCAATAACATTAATAATTGCAGCTATTATTGCCATCAGGCCTCCGGCGTGGCGCTGACGGAAGCCATAGGTACCGGCACGGCCACGGTGCAATACAGTGATATTGAAAAAGCCGATTTGATTTTTGTATTCGGCGCCAATCCTGCATCTAATCATCCGCGTTTTGTCAAAACGCTGATTCATTTGCGCCGCCGTGGCGGCACGGTGATTGTGGTGAATCCGGCGCGGGAGCCGGGCATGGTGAAATTCGCCTCGCCGAGCGACTGGCGCTCGATGTTAAAAGGCGGAGCCGACATAGCATCGGAGTATGTGCAACCCCATTTGGGCGGCGATCTTGCTTTTATGCAGGGCGTGGCCAAAGCGGTGTTAACCAATCACCATCACGATGTCGATTTTATTGCGCAATACACCCGCGGTTTTGAGGAATTTGCGACGACCATAGCGGCGCGGGATTGGGCGGAGCTGGAACGGAGCTCCGGCGTGAATCGCCAGATGATGGAAAAAATCGCCGCGATTTATGCGCGTGCGAATCACTGCATTTTCACCTGGAGCATGGGGCTGACCCACCACACCCACGGCGTGCATACCATTCAAACCCTGGCGAGTCTTGCGTTGCTGCGCGGCATGGTGGGAAAACCCGGCGCAGGTCTTTTGCCTCTACGCGGGCACAGCAATATTCAAGGCACCGGCTCCATGGGATTTACGCCGGAACTGAAAAAAGCTATTCGCGAAAAAATCGAAGACAAACTCGGGCATGCGCTGCCGGATAATCCGGGCATGGATACCATGGCGTGCATGCACGCGGCTGATCGCGGCGAGATCGATGTGGCGATCATGTTGGGAGGCAATTTGCTGGCCTCCAACCCGGACACCCATTTCGCCACCGCAGCGCTAAATAAAATTCCGTTCAAATGTTTTTTTAATCCGACGTTGAATATGAGCCATGTTCACGGCGTCGATCAGGAAGTGGTGATTTTTCCGGTGCGCGCGCGGGACGAGGAGCAGCAGGGCACCACTCAGGAATCCATGTTCAATTTTGTGCGCTTGAGCGATGGCGGTATCGAGCGCTTTCCGCAATTGCGCTCCGAGGTGGAGTTGATCTGCCAGCTCGGCGAAATGGTGGTGTCAGCGCAGGTGTTCGATTTTTCGGTGTTTCGCAGCCACGCACGCGTCCGCGAATTGATCGGCGGTGTAGTTCCGGGATTCAGCCAGTTGCAGGAAATTGATAAGAGCAAAGTGGAATTCCACATTGACGGTCGCACCTTGCACACACCCACCTTCGCTACCCGCGATAACAAAGCCCGGTTTTACGCTCATCCTTTGCCGACAGGGCGCAATGCGCGTTTTTATCTCACCAGTGTGCGCAGTGAAGGCCAGTTCAATTCTATTATTTACCACGAGCACGATACCTACCGCGAACAGGACGAGCGCTGGGTGGTGCTGATGAACCCGGAGGATATGGCGGATAACGGTTGGCGCAAAGACCAGAAAGTCGACTTGGTTACGTCAACAGGGCGCATGCAGGCCGTCAAGGTGAAGCCCTTCGATATCCGTCGCGGCAATGTGATGACTTACTATCCAGAAGCCAATGTGCTGATCAGCAATCAGGTTGATCCGTACAGCAGGACACCCGGATTTAAATCCCTGCCGGTGGCGATTGAGCCGGTGGTCGCCACGTGAATGGCTCCGTGACTTTGTTCACAAAAATGCTTTGCGCAGCGCATTCGATACGAGAAATACGAAAATTCACGTAGAGACAGGTCGGCAGCCGGAAACTAACCTTGGCGTCGAGATTTGGAAAGGGAGTTTCCAGGAACAAGGATTGTTCCCCACGGATGGATTCCCCCTTTGTCACTTACCCCGCAATCAAATCCAACCGCCGAAAATCAAATAACTTCGCAAATACCACATCTGGCACCGATGCTATGCGGGTGTTGTAAACACTGGCGGCGTCGTTATAGCCCTGGCGCAACAGCGCGATTTCGGTTTCGCCGTCGCTGATGACTTTCATCAGCCGCTGCATCAATTCCTGGCTTTTTAAATCCGGATAATTTTCGATAACGGCGGACAGCGTTCGGTGGAATTGATTTTCCAAACGTAAATATTCGGCGACCTTGGCTTGATTGCCCTGTGTCTGGGTGAGCGACGCGCGCAGCTGGCTGAGTTTCTGTTGCAGACTGTTTTCGTGATTGAGAAACGCTTTGGCGGTGCGGGCGAAATTGTCGATCAGGTCTTTGCGCTTTTTCAAAGACACGTCGATGTTGGCCCAATTGCGCAGAGCGCGCTGGCGCAGAAAAATCAGATCGTTGTAATGCAGCAACAGCATCATCAAGGTCATATATACCGGCATCACGCAGGCGGCGGCGAGAAAGTCCAACGCGGAAAAACCACCGTTGATGCCGAACAGCATCAGCATGGTCAGCAATAAACCCGCAAGGGCGCCGCAGATGGTGAGCATGCTCGTGCCCGCTTTGCGCAGCAGCACCTGATTTTCCGTTTCATTGGCGATGATAAAAGGCTCGCCCATGGCGCCGGAGCGCAGATGCAGACGATCCGGTTGCGCAGGATCTATCGCCGCCAGCGCCACCGTATAAATCGGATCGCCCGCTTGTAGAAACGCTTCCGTGTAGCGCCAGCGCCCTTCGGTTTTGACGGTGCGATGGCTGGTAATGACTTCGGCCCCCTCAGCGTGCACGGCGATCCTGCCCTCGTTATCCTGCAGATAAAACGGCTGGCAACGGGTTTCTTTTTGCAGTGTCACCCAGCGGGCTTTTTTGCCGGAGCCGCGTTTTTCCTCTTCGTGGAAGAAATACCAGACGCACGGACTGCCAAAGTGTGGCGTCTGCAACAGGGGTGCGTCCTCCACCGGCACCAATTCGCCGCGGGTATCGGTGATGCCGCAACTGATGCCGCGGATGGGCACATGGGGCAAATTTTCGATAAGGCGTTTGACCTTGGCCGTGCGGATGGCGGCAAAGGTCAGCAGCGCCGCTGCCAGCGCGCCGCCAGCGAGGGCCAACCACGGCCAGAAACCGGCCAGGCGTGTCGCCGGCAGCGCCGTAAGCTGCTCGCGGATGGCCAACTCGTCTTCGGGACTGAGACCGGCGATAGGTGCAGGTGGAGAAAGTCGCCAATAGCCGAGCAACCAACGCTCAGGGCGCGCCTGCATCTGCTGAAGGAGGCGCTGTTGGCTGAGGCCGAGGTAGCGCCGGTAGGCGTAAAGGCGCAGCTCATCCTGGTCGGACACATCCGCTGCGTTCAACGATTGCCAGCCTTGCCACTCCAGCCCGTTAGCGTTGAATACCGCTTCGGCTTGAGCTTCCGCCCCTGCCTTTTGCTGTTCATAACGCGTGATACCGTTGCGCAGGTCCGCACCCATCATGGTCAGGGCGACGTGAATCAACAGCAGCGCCTGGCCCAAACCCAGCAGGCAGACAAACACCAGAATCCGGTGCAGATTCAACAGCCGGGCCAGCGCAAAGATGGCGATCAGCAGGCAGCTCAAGCCACCCCATAAGGCCCAAAGCCCTTTGGCGCCGAAGCCGGCCTGAGAATCCGCCTGGGAATAATGCGAGAGAATGGGATCAAAAAATCCCGGCTGGTCAAAGCGCAGTACTATGGTGCCGTTCGCGGCCACCGCCTTGGCGAACACGAAGACCTTATCACCGGGTTCCAGACGCCATTCGGTGTGGCGCAGATCCCCCTGGGTTTCGCTGAAGCTGTTGCGCAGGTCCCACTTCACCGCATGAGTGTGACCCTTGATGCGCACGGGCACCTGGCCAGAGGCATCCTCCAGAAAAAAGTCGACGCCATCAGTGTGGGTGAACTCGGTGCGCCAGCGGGTTTTGCCCTCGCTGTCGACGGTGCGGCGCTCGCGGCTGTAGTGGTAGAACAGGCTGGGGGTCTGGGTGAAATAACTGCCGGTGGTGGTTTGCTGGCCGGCGCGGGCGGTGGCGGTAAGCGTGACTTCGCCCGGAAGTACATAAGCGGCCTGTGCGCTGGGCACCCGCTCCAATTGGCGCAGGGCTTGAATCTGGCCGAAGCCCTTCTGCAACAGCACCCAGGCGACGGCGGCGGCGCCAACCAGCAGTACGACGTATCCCAGCTTTTTCAACAAAATCTTTCTCTCCATGCGACATGTTTTTTGTCGATCTGTTGCGCCGTCTGCCGCAACGGGGATCAGACGAGTTTGTCGCGGAACATGAAATACACAGCTCCGAGCATGCACAGGCCCGCCCACAGATAGTCCAGTTTCAACGGCTCCTTCAGATAAAAAATGGCGAAGGGCACAAACACCGAAAGAGTGATGACTTCCTGCAGGATTTTCAGCTGGCCGACGCTCATCACGGTAAAACCGATGCGGTTGGCCGGCACTTGGAACAGGTACTCAATCAGCGCGATGCCCCAACTCACCAGGGCCGCCACCAGCCAGGGTTTATGGTTGAGTTCTTTTAGGTGCGCGTACCACGCGAACGTCATAAAAATATTGCTGCAGAAAAGCAGCGACACAGACGCAACAATTGGATTCATAGGAGTTTGCAGAACATGGAAAACGGCGTTCGCACCGGAGGCCGCAGGGATGATGGAGGGGCTTATAGTGGCCAGCACAGTGTGCCCTGTCAAGCGCGGCTTGAGGCCGCTCCCGCTGGTGATTTGACCTTTTCTTGCACGGTCTATGGGTGTCCTGCAACACCTTGGCCAACCCATGCTTTCCGACGAGTTGTTGGGAAAGTCCTCGGTAATATTTCACAGAAGTGGCCAATGGAATATTCGTACATTGCTCGATGTCAGCATTCCGTGCGAGTCGGCAAATAATTTGCCGGATTTAAGAATAGATAACTCGCTATTAACAGCGGAACGCTTACGAGCAATTTATATAAGGCCGGAATAATTTTGCACTTAAATTAAAGGTTAAGTGCGGCGCACGGTTTGCGCCAAATTAAAAGGTGACGGACACAGCATGTTGGCTATCGGATTCAGGGGACCGGTTTCACCGGTCAGATTTTCTGCCGGCGACGGATTCCAGTTGGAGCTATTGCGCATGGAATCCCCCGGGGCAAACGCGGGCAGGGAGGTGGTGCTGCTCATCCACGGCGCCGGTGTGCGCGCCAATATATTTCTTCCTCCTCTGCCCAATACGCTACCGCAAATGTTGGTGCAGGCCGGCTACGACGTCTGGCTGTTAAATTGGCGCGCCAGCATCGATCTCCCTCCCAATCCATGGACGTTGGATCAGGCTGCGGTTTTTGATTATCCCGCAGCCATTAAAAAAATTCGCGAAATCACCGGCACCACCACGGTAAAAGCCATTATTCACTGCCAGGGCTCCACCAGTTTTATGATGTCGATAGTGGCGGGTCTGTTGCCGGAAGTAAGCCTAGTGATCAGCAATGCCGTCGCCTTGCATCCGGTGGTGCCGATTCTCGCCCGGATAAAATCCAATATCGCCACTGCTCCCGTTAGTAAAGTGCTCGATTATTTAAATCCCCAATGGGGATTGGGTGCGCCGGGATTTTGGCCTTCGCTGATCGATTTCTGGGTGCGTGCAACCCACCACGAATGCAGCAATCCGGTGTGCAAACATTCCAGTTTCACCTACGGCGTTGGCTTTCCCACGCTGTGGTCCCACGCCAATCTTGATGACGATACTCACGAGTGGATAAAGGGCGAGTTTGCCCATGTTCCATTAACGTTTTTTCAGCAGATGCAGCGTTGTATCGCTGCAGGGCAATTGTTGCCTACCGGCAAATTCACGGAATTGCCCAAGGATTTTATGGCGTCTGCACCGCGCACCGACGCACGTTTTGTATTTTTGGCCGGTCGCGAAAATCGCTGTTTTCTGCCCGCGAGTATGGAGCGCACCTTCGATTATTTCGAGCGCTATTCACCGGGCAAACACATGCTGCAGATATTGGCCGGCTACGGCCATCTCGATGTGTTTATCGGCAAAAATGCCGCGCGGGATGTTTTTCCATTAATTATTGATGAGCTGGGGAGGTGAGCCATGGCTGGACGCGCCCGCCAAAAACGTTTGACCGGACGGCATGCCTATGTCGATGGCATACGTTATGTCATGCCGATCAATTCCTGGAATGCCTCAGCGGTGATCGCGGTTTTTCCCTGCGATTGGGAGGCCGCGCGCAAAATTATTCCCGAGGGCGATATTCATCCGCTGCGGCTGTGGCGCAAAGCCTTGCTGGTGGTAACCGTCATTGACTACCGCGAAACCGATATCGGCAGTTATATCGAATACAGTATCGCGATCGCCTGTACCAAAGGCGCCAAACCGGCACCGCGTCTGCTGCCCGGATTATTGATGAAATGGTTTGGCACCGGGCAGTATGTGGTGGATTTACCCGTGTCCACGGAAATATCCACCAAGGGCGGTAAAGGTATTTGGGGTATGCCGAAACATCAGGCGCCCCTCGATTATGTCGAAGGCTCCCGTTGGATCAGCGCGCAATACGATCTCGACGGCAAAATGGTGACCCGCCTGGACGTGCGACGCCCCAAAAAAACTAGTTTTCCCATCCGCGCCGGTGCGGTGAATTACTGCATGTTCCGCGGCATGATCTACCGCTCATTTATTTATTTTGCGGGCAAAGTGGGATTCAGTCTCTTCAAGGGCGGCAATGCGCGGTTTATTTTAGGCGATCACCCGCGCGCCGATATTTTGCGTTCCCTGAATATATCCCCTAAATCTATTTTCACTGCGTATCTGCCGAGTTTTACCGGCATTCTCAATGATTATTTTGACTGCTGGTTTGTTACCGCTGCGCAGCGGCCAGAGGCTCCGCTGAGTGAAGGACTGGAAACCACATTTCCATTGGGTTACGGCGAAGAGCGTTTGCCGCCGCCCGCTCGCGATCCGCAATTTAACCCAGATGAGGACTGAACCATGCCGCGCCTGCTGCTCCTCAATCATGTGATTTTATTTATGGGCTGTTCCATTTATTTCGGCGCGGGAATATTTCTGATCGTGTTTCAGCTACCGCTGGAGCCGCGCCTGACGCCGGATAATTACGCCCTGGTATTTGTAGAACCGGTGCAAAACGCCACACGGTTTTTGACCTGTCTCACCGTGATTATGTTGGTCACTGGTTGCGTCATGCTGTTCACCGAATGGTTCAGCGGCATTCGCTGGGTGCCGGTTGTTGTATTGCTCGCCATTATCGGTGCCACAGTGGTCACCGTCGGTTTCCTGTTTGATTACAACCGAGAATTGACCGAAGGCATTCGCGACCCCGAACGCTTGCGCGTTGTGTTTCATAGCTGGGCCAATTGGGCGCGTCTGCGGTTTGCATTTTGGGTAATCGAGTGGTGTGCCATGACCTACTGGTTTTACCGCATGGCATTTCTGGCGAGGGCGGACCGATGAATGACGCATTGATTCGCGTGCTGCTGATTTTAATCGCGATTATTACCATGCTGACCGGTTTAACGCAGATGTTTGCATCCGGATTTATGTTAAAGATGATCGGCGCCGATACTTCGCCAATTTCGCAACATTGGTTTGCCACCGTGGGCATGTTTATGGTCATCACCGGCTCAATGTTCGCACAGACCTTGTGGGCGCGCTCCAAAGAGCGCGCTGTGCCACTGTGGATCGGCGTGCAGAAATTGGCGGCCGCCGTGCTGGTCACCTGGGCATTTGCCAAAGGGCATACGAATGCGCTGGTTTTATTCGTGGGCGCATTCGATTTTGCCAGCGCTGTGCTCGCGTTTTTATTTGCTTACCGCATTCACCAATGACCGCCCTGACTCTCGTTTGCATTTATGGTTATGGCGCGACTTTGTTTTTGGTCGGGCTGGTGGGCTGTTTTATCGGTCCATGGGAATTGTCTGTGCTGTTCGGCATCAGCGGCGATGCCACTTTTTTTAATCAATACCGTTTTCTCAAAGCTATGGAAATGGTGGCCGGATGGTTTTGCCTCACCTATGCGCGCGAGGTTTTATATCCGGGAAAGATCGCCAATATGTTTATTTTTTTGGTGGCGGCAGGTGTGTTCGCGCGCTCGCTCGCCTGGATTATTGACGGCACACCGCGCTGGCCATTTCTGCTGTTTCTGTTGTTGGAAGCA